>CBDUUJ010000176.1:0-6237 GCA_965370205.1 uncultured bacterium | reverse complement strand
CGTAAGATCAGGCACCCACAAACTCGAAGACTCGTTTGTGGGCGACACTGGGGGGGGGTTATTTTATAGAGAGAGTCACCGTAAGATCAGGCACCCACAAACTCGAAGACTCGTTTGTGGGCGACACTGGGGGATTTTTTATTTTATAGAGAGAGTCACCGTAAGATCAGGCAATCCTGGAAAATAAATCCTTTTTGAGATCGAGAAATCAAATTTTTACTCCATCCCACCGCTTGCGGGGGGATTACAGGGGGGCTTTATAATTTCATCAGCCCAATAATTTCATCAGCCCAATAATTTCATCAGCCCAATAATTTCATCAGCCCAGTAATTTCATCAGCGATTTTTTTGATTCATTCTCGACAATCGTATGCAGACTCTCACCGTGTGAATCCATTGTAACCGTACAGGGGAAATCCTTCACACGGATGATCCAGAACGCCTCGGGTGTGCCGAATTCGAGTTTCTTGACATCCAGCACTTCCTCCATCGTGACCGCGATCTTCGCAGCCGCGCCGCCTATCGCGTGGAGATAGACCGCTCCGTATTTTCTGCACGCCTCAAGGGTTTTCTGACCCATGCCGCCCTTCCCGATAATTCCCCTGACGCCGTAAAGCCTGATGACATCCGCCTCGTAGGGTTCCTCGCGGATGCTGGTCGTGGGGCCGGCGACAACCATGTGCCACTTGTCGCCATCCTTCCTGACAATCGGTCCGCAGTGATAGATCATTGCGTTACGCAGGATCGGTTTCAGATCTTTTGGTTTCTCGGTCACCATATATTTATGTGCCGCGTCGCGAGCGGTGACGATGGTTCCCGTGAGGAGGACCTCGTCGCCGATATGAAGCGATCGGATGGTTTTTTCGTCGGTCGGCAGGTTTATTTTTATCATGGTCTTATCCCCTAATTCGCATATTTCACTCTGTTTCCGCTGATTATCATCGTGCATCGACGCATCGCCCAGCATACATAGGCGATTGACACAAAGTAACATGCCGGCAGACGATGCTGCTTGCCGATTTTCACACCGAGAACGGTTGTCTTTCCGCCGAATCCCATCGGGCCGATTCCCAGCTTGTTCAGATCGTGAGTGAGTTTATCTTCCAGCTTCGCGAGAACCGGATCGGGATTAATTTCATAGAGTTTACGGTACGCCTGAGCTTTCGCTTCCGACATGCCGGAGTCGCGGTTTCCGCCTATGCCAATACAGATGATTCCGGGAGCGCATCCTTTTCCCTGGGCGATGAAAACCGAGTCCAGCACGCATTTGTATACGCCGTCGAGGTCCCGTCCCGCGCCCAGAGTCGCATCCGGAAGCTTGTACTGAATCCCGACATTCTCGCTTCCGCCGCCTTTCAGAAGAAGATTGAACTCCCAGCTTTTCTTTATCCATGGATGAAAATTGAGGACCGGAGCGCCGTTGCCGAGGTTGTTTCCCGGATTCTCGCCTGTTACCGGATCGACCGAATTGGGTCGCAGATAAGTTTTCGCCGTGGCTTTTGAGATCGCTTTTTTTATTGCTTTCTCCACGGGCAGAATTTCCGCTCCGTCCGGGTAGTGAATATGCCAGATAAGCGCGCCGGTGTCCTGGCAGACCGGAAGGCTTTCATTTCTCGATAATTCAACGCTTGAAAGGATTGTTTTGAAAGCTCCCTTTGCAGGACTTCCCTGTACTTCCCGGCGGTGTCCATCCCTGAGGGCTTTCTCAATATCCGGCGGGAGATCGGTCGAGGCGCGTCTGATCAATTCAAGGAGATGTTGTTCAAGTTTTTTTATTTCCACTTCATACCCTCTGTTACATAAGGAATTTGGAAGTAGGATTATAATACTTTAGGGAAGCGAGTGCCACTTGATTCATTCGTATAGGTAAATTCAGTGATGCAGGATCGGGATATCTCCGAGGGATAAATCTGGTATTATTAAGAGTTATTAAGAAAGAAGGCCGGATAGATGCCATACAGGAATCTTGGAGAATTTATCGACCGCCTTGAGAAATCGGGCGAGCTTATGAGAATCACTGAGCGAGTCCGCGCGGATCTGGAAATAACCGCATGGGCGGATCGCATGATGAAATCTCCCGGCGGCGGGAAGGCGCTGCTTTTTGAAAATGTCATTCCGGTCGGCGGAACGGAACCATGCGGAATTCCTGTTCTTGTAAATTCATACGGAAGTGTAAAGCGGATCGCGTGGGCGCTCGGCGTTGAGGACATCGAGGAAATCCCCGCGAGGATTCGTTCCCTTATCAAACCGGAGATACCATCGGGGCTGATGGACGGCATAAAAAAACTCCCGCAACTGCTTGAATTGATGCAGTACCCGCCGAAGGTAACGGGATCGGGTGCATGCCAGGAAATCACCATTACTCCACCCGACCTCTCGCGTCTTCCGGTGTGCAAATGCTGGCCTCAGGACGGGGGACCATTTTTCACTCTTCCGCAGATAATCACGAAACGGCTCTCCGACGGGACGAGAAACGTCGGGATGTATCGCATGCAGGTGTTCGATAAACAGACAACCGGCATGCACTGGCACATACATCACGGTGGAAGCGGGCATCTGGATGAATATCTGAAAGCCGGGAAACGGATGGAAGTCGCGGTTGCGCTGGGGGGTAACCCTGCCCTTGCCTACTCCGCGAGCGCGCCTCTCCCTGAGGGGATCGATGAATATCTTTTTGCAGGATTCCTGAGAAAACGTCCGGTGGAACTCGTTCAATGCAAAACCGTGGATCTCCAGGCTCCCGCAGACGCTGAGTTCGTAATCGAGGGTTATGTTGATCCGGAGGAAACGCGGATCGAGGGTCCGTTCGGTGACCATACGGGATTCTATTCGCTCCGGGATGAATACCCGGTTTTTCATGTCACGGCGATCACTCACCGGAAAAATCCGGTATATCCGCATACGATTGTCGGACGTCCCCCGATGGAGGATTACTACATGGGATGGGCGACCGAGCGGATTTTTCTGCCGCTTATTCAACTGGTCGTTCCTGAAATTATCGATTATTCACTTCCGGTCGAGGGGATTTTTCACAATTTCGTGTTTGTGAAAATCCGCAAACGATATCCCGGTCATGCGTTCAAGGTGATGAACGCGATCTGGGGACTCGGGCAGTTGATGTTCTCGAAATTTATTGTCGTGGTCGATGAGTGGGTGGACGTGCAGAACACATCCGAGGTGTTGTGGGTGCTGGGAAATAACTGCGAACCCGAACGTGACACGCTGATGAGCAAAGGTCCGAGGGACGCACTGGATCATGCTGCGCCTCTCGCGCATTTCGGAAACAAGATGGGATTCGACGCGACCGAAAAATGGCCGGAGGAGGGTCATGAAAGACCCTGGCCGGATCGTATTGTAATGGACGATGCAATTCTAAGGCAGGTTGATGAAATCTGGAAGAGGCTGGATATACAGTGAGCATCGCGCACGAGAAAGACCGGAAGAAAATCGCTGCGATGTTTTCATCGATCGCGCACCGGTATGATTTTCTGAACCAGTTTCTGAGCTTCGGGCAGGCAAAGAAATGGCGAAGCAGGCTCATTGCCGGCGCCGATCTTCCGAAGCGTGGACTGGTCCTCGATCTCTGCACCGGAAGCGGCGATCTGGCGCTCGGATTTCTGACCGAGAGACCGGATTTCAGGGGGTATGTCCACGGAATAGATTTTTCCGCCCCTATGATCGATCTGGCCAGGAATCAGGTCGCGAAACTCGGTTCTCCTTTTCCCAGACGGGTTGAATTCATGATGGGCGACGCGCTCGATCTGAATTTCGATGATGAAAAGTTCGACCTGGTTTCCGTCGGCTTTGGAGTCAGGAATTTCGCCGACACGGTCGCGGGTTTGAAGGAGATGCATCGCATTCTGAAGGTCGGGGGACAGGCGAATATCCTGGAATTTTTCAACGATGGAATTTCATTTCCGCCTGTCGGGTGGTATGTAAATTATATGGTTCCCCTGATAGGCAATATGATATCCTGCACCAGTGCGTATAGTTACCTCAGGGATTCATCAAATGATTTCCATCGACGCGATGAATTTGAAAATATCCTTCTGGAAATCGGGTTTATAAATATTCGATGGGAAAGAATGACATTCGGGACAGCCCATATCGTACGGGCCGAAAAGAGCTGATTAAATATGGAGAAACGAATTGTGGTCGGAATAACGGGAGCGAGCGGCTCAATCTACGCCAGGCGTCTGATTGACATTCTCTGTAACCTGGACGTGCAGGTTCATCTCGTGCTTTCCCGTCACGCGATGAAGGTGATCACTCACGAGCTTGAGCCATTGAGTTTCAAGGAGGAGGTCGAGATCAAACACGAGGTCCTGCGGTATTTCCACGGATGTTCGATCACATTTCACGGATACCAGGATTTCACAGCGTCGATCGCGTCGGGCAGCTACCGCACCGACGGGATGGTTGTCTGTCCATGCACCGCCGGAACTCTCGGACGGATCGCGAACTGTGTCAGCACAAATCTCCTCGACCGTGCAGCCGACGTCCATCTCAAGGAACGCCGGAAATTGATCTGCGTTTTGAGAGAGCTGCCATATTCCGAAATAACGATTGAGAATATGCTTAAACTAACCCGTGCAGGCGGACTGCTTCTTCCCGCAAGCCCGAGTTTTTATCACCGTCCTGAAAATATCAAGGACGTGGTTGACAGCGTGGTGGCGCGCATACTCGATCACCTGGGTCTCGAATCTGAACTCAAGGTCCGCTGGTCGGTCGACGTCTAGCATGAATCCCACCGTGTCAGAGAATGCGTCAATGGGGAATCCATCGCAGGATATATCCAGGTCGGTCGGAAGCCGGATGATTGCGGTGCTCGGCGATATTAAAATCGCCCACACCGTCTTCGCGCTTCCGTTCGCTCTCCTTGCGGCGCACTTTGCATTCGTGGAGACAGGCGGATACAGGACTTTCACCTTATTAATTATTTTATTCTGCATGCTTACCGCTCGGACTGCGGCTATGAGTTTCAACCGCTGGCTCGACCGCGACCTCGACGCCGCCAATCCGCGAACTCAGAACCGGTCCATTCCTTCAGGCCGCGCCCGTCCGGTCGACGCGCTCGCGATTACGATTCTATGCTCGATCCTTTTCATCATCGCATGCTGGTTTCTCGGTCCGTTACCTCTCGCGCTGGGCGTTCCGACAATCGCATTTCTGCTCACATACTCATGGAGCAAACGGTTTACTGCTCTCACACATTTATGGCTCGGAGCCGCGCTTGCGATCGCCCCGACCGGAGCGTGGATCGCGGTAACCGGCTCGTGGTCATGGACCCCGGTGCCGCTGTCGTTTGCGGTCATGTTCTGGGTCGCGGGTTTCGATATCATCTATTCGCTTCAGGACATTGAATTCGACCGCGCAAAAGGGGTCCGGAGTATCCCGGCGATGATCGGCACAACCGGCGCATTGTGGATCGCGCGCGGCATGCATATTATGAGTTTCGCAGCATTTGCGGCATTCGGATATCTCGGCATGGCAGGAATTTCCGGATGGCTTGTGTTCGGATGGCCGTACTGGGCAGCTCTTGGAATCGTCGGTTTCCTTCTGATCATCGAACATTCCATCGTGAAGCCCGATGATCGTTCCCGCATCGGAATCGCGTTTTTCACAATGAACGGTGTGATAAGCATATTACTGTACCTGAGTGTTATAATTTCAACTGTAATTGGATCTTTATACAGACAAGGATGATCTGATTGACCGACAACGGCGACATACTCGACCGCATCGACTCCCTGATAGCCGAAGTCTATCGCTACCGCACAATCAATCCATGGGATGCCGGTCCGAAACGGGCTGTTCAGTTTGAGAATCTCTTTCGCAAACAACTCGCCGACTGGCCGCTTCGGAACCAGACAGACCTCGTTCACGGCAGTTCGACCGTGATTGCTTTTCTCCTTCATCCGGGATATTACATCGGGGTCGCCACGCAGGACGGAATCGAGATCCGCATCAGGCAGCTCGGCGGGCAGTGTTTCCAGGCGCTTATCGAGATCAGCCATCTCGGGCCGTTCGCGAGAGTCCGTTTCACAAGAGAGACCCTCGATAACGAGACAGGCGGGATCAACTACGAGGAGCAGGAGAAACCATATCGCGATGAAGATTCACATTTCCTTTGCCTGATCGAGGAGATTTTCGCGGAACAGAAAATAGAGACTCTGCCGGGAGAAATCCTCCAGCATCCGGTACCCGACATAGAGCTGGATGTAACCAAACGGGGCA
>CBDUUJ010000175.1:0-6286 GCA_965370205.1 uncultured bacterium | reverse complement strand
GGAGAAACTGCAGAAGAATGTCTCTGTCCTTCGCCCCGATTGCCTTCCGTACGCCGATCTCACGAGTCCTTTCGGTCACGGTTACCAGCATGATATTCATGATTCCGATCCCGCCCACGAGAAGCGAAATACTCGCGATCGCTCCGAGCAGTATTGTAAATGTCCGGTTGGTCTCGGTCGCCGCCTCGATAATGTCGGCCTGGTTACGGACATAGAAATCATCCTCCTGGCCTTCCATGATACGGTGCCGGCTGCGCATGAGGTCTCCGATTTCCTCCTCGACAGTTGCAAAATCGGCATCCGTGTCGGCCTGTATATCGATTTCATTAAGCGAGTCCATCCCGAAAAGTATGTTCATCGCCGTTGTGTAAGGAATCAGCACCCGGTCATCCGGGTCGTACCATCCCTGGTCGCCCTTCGACTTCAGTATGCCTGTCACCTGAAAATTAATGCCATTGATCTTGATCTGTTCACCCAGGTTGCTCTCGGTGAACTCAAGCTCTTCCGCGGTACTCGGTCCGATCACCGCGACCCTGGCGCGGTTGTCGGTTTCGGCCTCCGTGAAATACCTTCCCTTCTCAACCGCGTAGTTCCTGATGGATGGGTAAGTCAAAGCGGTACCGAGAACATTGGATCTCGAATTGTTCGCAAAGTATTTGATCTGGGCACTACCGTTGACGATCGGGGTGACCTGCTCGACACCATCGACTTCATGGAGAATCGCGAAGGCATCATCAAGGGTCAGATTCTGGCGGGTTCCGGACATGACCCCGCGCGACCCGTGCTGCCCCGGTCGGACGACGAGCAGGTTGGTGCCCATCGTGGCGATTCGGTCCATCACCTGCTTCTTCGCGCCCGCACCGATCGCCAGCATGGAAATTACCGCGCTGACCCCGATAATGATTCCCAGCATCGCGAGGAAGCTTCTGAGCTTGTTCGCCATCAGGCTTTTCAGGGCTATCAGGATGGTGGTTGCGAGCGGCATGTCAGGCGACATCATCCTTAAAGCGGTCCTCTGTGATCCGGCCGTCGCGCATGATGATTATTCGTTTGCACTTCGAGGCGATATCGAGGTCATGAGTTACAATCAGCACCGTAAGGCCCTGACGATTGAGTTCAATAAAAATATCCAGAATCTCCTCGCCTGTTGTGGTGTCGAGATTGCCGGTAGGCTCATCTGCCAGAAGTATCGATGGGTTTGTGACAAGCGCGCGGGCGATCGTCACTCTCTGACGTTCGCCGCCGGAAAGCTGATTCGGCTCGTGGTGCATTCTTTCAGCGAGACCGACCGATGAAAGCGATTCAACAGCGCGGGTACGGGCATTCCGGATGCCGGCATAGAGAAGGGGCAGCTCGACATTGGCCAGAGCGGTCGATCGGGGAATCAGGCTGAAGGATTGAAAAACAAAACCTATCTGGCGGTTCCGGATTTCCGCGAGACGGTCCTTCGATAATTTTGAGACATCTGCGCCGGTGAGAAAATAACTTCCTGAATCGGGACGGTCGAGACACCCCAGGATATTCATGAGCGTGGTTTTTCCGCTGCCGGATGTTCCGGTTACCGCGACCATCTCGCCATGCTCGACCGCGAGGCTGACACCGTCAAGCGCCCGGACCGTGCTCGTTCCGATGGTGAAGGTCCTGACAATATTTTCAGTGCTGATAATCATCAATGGGGCCTTGTTCCTCCAAGTCCCCCCGCTGGACGTCCTCCGGACGACCCGTCGTTGCGCCACTGACTGAACGCCGAGCTTTCATCAATCAGAATTATCTCGCCTTCGGAAAGTCCGCCTGTAATCTCAATCAGGGCGCCGTTGTTGATACCGACCTCGACCAGTCTCGATTCCGTGCCGCCATCAGCCAGTTTCACCGTGACATAATGCCCGTCCTCCCCCCGCGAAACAGCGTTTACCGGGACAGTTATGACATCCGATTTATCCACGATTATGATCTCGACATTCGCTGTCATCTCGGGCATCAGGAGGTGTTTCATCGCGGAATTCACTTCGATTTTGACTTCAAATGTGACGACATTTGAAACATTTGTGCCCTTCTGCGCTATCCGTTGCACGGACCCATCGAATACCATGCCGGGGTAGGCGTCGGCGGTTATGGTTACCCTCTGATCCGGACTGATCCTCCCGATATCACTCTCATCGACAGCGGCCAGAACGAAAATCCGGGTAAGGTCGGAAATGACCATCGTCGTCGTGCCCCCACCGGTGTTGCTGATTCCTGACGAGATTATCTGCCCGATCTGGACCTGTCTCTCGGTAACGACACCGTCCATCGGAGCGTATACCTTCGTGTCGTCAAGTCGCTGGTTGGCGATGGAAAGGCTGATCCGTGCCGACTCCATGTTCGCCTCGGCAAGCAGCACATCCTGCCTTCTGAGCTCGAGCGCAGCTTCATCGGAATTAAGATCCTCAAGTGCGATCAGAGCCTGCTCGACCGCGGCTTCGGCTGTCTGCGCGGCGGTCTCAGCCGACTCGTTTTCCTCCTCGCCGGCAAAACCATTCTCGAAAAGCTCCCTGATCCGCTCAGCCTTCGATCGTTCATCGTCAGCCCTTAAACGCGCGGTTTCGAGATCGAGTTCGGCACGTTCGCGCGCGGTGGCAAGATCATTTTCGGCGATCATGAGATTGCGCCCCGCCTTTTCGAGATTGGCCCGGGACTGCTGCAGTGAGACCTGGGCGATTTCCACATTGCGAAGCTCGTCGACCGGATCGAGTTCCACAAGAAGGTCACCCTCGGCCACCGTGTCGCTGATATCGCAGGGAAGGTTGATCACCTCGCCTGATGCCTTGCACTTGATCTCAACTTCAAGATTGGCTGCGACAACACCTGAGGATTCGACCGTCTGGACGATTGAACCCAGCTCGACCGTGTGCTCGACAGGTTCGGAGTGCTCCACGGGCGCGCTGGAATTACGCCAGGTGATGAACCACCATGCACCCGCAGCCATGATTATTATTACAAGGATAACCCGGAATATTTTTTTCATAACCGACCTCGATCGGGCTTGCTGCCTGAATTCGTATACGTCTTGAGTATTGTGATCGAGATTGTAAATGAAGTCAATTTATCCAGGCAGAACCTGAGCGAAAGTGTAAAACCAGCATGTTCGGGATGGGAACAGGTGTTTCCCCCCCGCCATGACCACCAGAAAAGATTTCAAAGTTCAGTTTTCGGTACCCCAGGTTTCACACCTGGGATATTAAGCACCAACAAGCTCCGCGTGTTGGCGGCACCCGGGAAACTCCTGGCACGAGTTTCTTTTTTGTCCTATTTTTCAATCCTTCTATCATCATTCAATCTGTCCATTTTTCCAGTCAGGGTTGCATTGATTCGGTTGGATTCTATAAACCAGCCATCTTTCGCCCGTCTGTAGCCTGATAACCACTTTTTCAGGATCGACTACGTAGTATATATATCGATCCTATTCAATAAGCCACTGTATTGTCGGGACTAAGATCGACTTCATCAGTATCGATAGCTTGCTGGTTAAAGCTATCGGAGAATGCCATTTGCCCGTTCATCAATGGCGGCTCCACGTTCCGGTCCAATAGAAAGACTTTGACTTTCGTGGCCAACTTATCTGTTACCCAGACTTTGTCAGAGAAAATTTCGCATGACCATTCACCATCTGCAAAGATCAGAGTCTTTGGTTTCTCGTTAAGAGGTTTATTCCACCAGCCTCCATTTACACATAGGTACGCTGCGATTGCATATGATCCAGGATTAGCAACCCAAGCTTTACCCTTCAATAACTCACCCGGTTTTTGGGGTAACGGTTCTGATATTTTCAGAATAGGTTTTAACCCTTTTAGTGCCTTCAACAGCTTGCCTTGGGCATAAATAAAGTAACAGAGAAATAGCAAGGCACAACCAACTAAGATGCGGAGAATCCAGATAAGCGTTGGATTCGTACCCGTCATTGCCTCTGAAACAAACCAGGCAATAGTGATAATTGCGGCAATAATACTAATGATCTGGCCCATGTTCGCTTTCCCCTCTAAAATTGCGGGTAAAATGATTACTTTTCGATACTTGGACTGAGATCCTCCGAAGTGAATGCATCCGAGAATCTCCTGGCTTCCTCAATCACTACAGTTGGATCTGCGTACAACACTTGCCCAGTACTAGTACGGACACGTGCAACATAAGCTATTGATGCATAATGCTCCGAACATTCATTCTCTGAGAAAAGATTCCATCTTGGTGAGAGCTCCACTATTTCCCCGGCTTCGAAATCCACGATTTCCGTTTCGGAGAGCGTCTTCACGTGCTCACCCCACAAATCGAAAGTCAGGAATCGGATTTCGATTGCAGAAAGCGCCTCGGTCGCTCTAACGTCGAAATCTGCTCGATATACGTAACCGTCACGGTAATCTGTGACAACTCCAATCGTCCCGATCAACTCTAGTGGTAGAGACGGGTCATGGATGGTAACCCACTCTCTTTCGAGGGATGATCCCTCGTTGAGAATGATGCCATAGCCAAGGTTGATTTGGACACTACCGCCTGATGCTCTTGTCACTGTTATTTCCTGAGAACTCACCGTTTCCTGCTGAGCCATGGAACCAGCCGGACCGATGATGAGCAGAATAACAATGACACCAACTCCCAAGAGTTTTGTGTACATGTTTGGTTCCTCAAGAGGTTATTTGTGTATTGTTCAACATCGCACCCGCCTAGTCATTTTGCAAGGTTCCCTCAGGGCGACGATCGATCAGGTGAAGAGATGAAATGAATTAATAGTCAAGCATTATTATCTTATCGAGGCTTGCCCGCCTCCCACGTATGACCGCACTTCAGACAAGTTACTTTAATCTTGTTACCCCCGATCAACCCAGCCAATAAGCCAACAGGACCTAACAGAAAACCACCAGCCGCTCCAGCACCTAGACTAAACCCCTGCTTATGAGGTGTTATTTGAGTTGAGCCACATTTCGGACACTTAATCTCGTCTTCGGCCATAGTGTACCCCTTCGAAGAGTCTGTTATTTAGCATGTCAATCCTGGCGGTGACCTGCTTTCCCGCGAATGCACTATCATCGGCGCTGTGGGGCTTAACTGCCTTGTCCGCGATGGGAACAGGTGTTTCCCCCATACGCATAGTCAACATCTTATATATTAAAAACCTGCCAAAGTCAACAAAAAAACCCCGACCGTTTCCAGTCGGGGTTTTTTATAAATCAATCCTGGCAATGACGAACTTTCCCGCGTGAGCAGTATCATCGGCGCTTTGGATTCACAGCAGACTGATGAATTCCTCAACCGTCAGTCCCGCAGTTCTAATGATGTTACGAAGTGTGCCTCTGGGGATTGTATTACTGCCGTGAACAGGTACGATAATCGGATACTTAACGCCGGATTTCATAAGCTTTACATGACTACCTCGATGACCTCTTATTACCCAACCGTCACTGCATAACGCTGAGATAATTTCTTTTCCGGTCACTGCCGGCAGTCTGGTCATATTGTGACCTCTGCGATCTCGACCTTAAGACGAATAGAGGAAATTTCCTCCTCGGGCAAATCCTGCAGGTACAGCTCGATCGCTTCCGCTATATTTATTTTCGCTTCTTCAACTGAATTACCGAAAGAATAACACCCCTCCAATTCGGGGCATGAAACATTAAAACGACCATCCTCATCCTGCTGAATAATGACTTTGAAGATCATAATTTTATTCCTCTTTAACATTATACCAAAAAACCCCCTTCCATTTCTGTAAGGGGGTTTTATATAAATCAATCCTGGCAATGACCTACTTTCCCGCGAATGCAGTATCATCGGCGCTGTGGGGCTTAACTGCTGTGTTCGGGATGAGAACAGGTGTTTCCCCCACGCCAAGACCACCAGAAAAGATTTCAATATTCATAGAGCGAATGACGCTCAGGTATGGACCTTGATCGAATAGACTATTTGTCCTTTTGACAGTTTCATCAGGACACACGCAATAGTATGGTCAAGCCCTCGTCCGATTAGTACCGGTCAGCTTCACATGTTGCCATGCTTCCACATCCGGCCTATCTACCTTGTTCTCTTCAAGGGGACTTACCTGGTTAACCCAGTGGGAGAACTCATCTTGAAGTAGGCTTCGCGCTTATATGCCTTCAGCGCTTATCCCGAAGCGACGTGGCTACCCTGCGATGCCGCTGGCGCGACAACAGGTACACCAGAGGTCGCCCCGCCTCGGTCCTCTCGTACTAGAGGCAGATCTCCTCAATTCTCCTACGGCCACGATGGATAGGGACCGAACTGTCTCACGACGTTCTGA
>CBDUUJ010000174.1:0-6307 GCA_965370205.1 uncultured bacterium | reverse complement strand
TTTTCTGAAGCTTCACGATAATACCCATCTTTTCCGGGAAAGGAAGATTGGCAAGTTTAACACGCCGGGCGAGTTTTGCACTGGAAATCCTTTCCATCCCAACTTCATGCTGGTGATGTTTAGTTCTATTTTTCTTTGATGAAGTCATCCCATATTTCCTTCAAGTCATAGTCTGCCAGGATCTTATCCAGCTTATTATAATCCGGTTTTGCGACTGTATCCGGATCTTTCATAATTTCCAGTAGATTCGATAACCTCAGCTTATCTTTCGGCCTTCCAGTTTGGATCATTATATCTAAAAGGTGCTCAAGAGATATAACTTTTGTCTCAGTCTCATTATACATCACTGATACAGCATTATCGAGAGCATCTTCAAGCAACCCATTATAGGGAGGCAAAAACTGAACCATGATCCCTTCAATCATAATTCCTTCATCCACGGATTCGTATCCCAGACCGATCAGGTATTGATATACAGGTTCCAATATTCGCAAATCATCACTATCAGAAGCAAAATACACAAATAAATCCAAATCATAGGTCAGAGTCGGTTCACCGTAATATGCAGATGCTATACCTCCACCGATGGCGTATCCACGAATAATCCCTTTTTCTACCATCGTATTAACGACTTTTAGTGTCTCTTCCATTGATTCCCTTCCAGCTTAACTTGGAATAAGCCATCTACGTTTAATATCGGACCATACAGCACGGCATTTCCCTTGCCGGGAAATATGATAAATATAAGAATTTTATCCGACGAGGGAGAGGTCAGGCTGCGGGATTTAGAATGATATCTAACCGCTCCCTCACGGTCGCGGCTCTGATACAGCGGTTTTGGTTCAGTTGAAAATATCTCTTTTTTCAATCTAGAACAACGCGGTGTGTTCGAGGTCGTGGCGGAACATCGGCCACGGCATGATGCCGACTGTCGCGTACTCCACCGTGATTAGCGTTACGTAGCCGTCGAATCCGCCAAACGCGATGTCAACCAGTCCGTCGCCATCAACATCCCCCGCAGCAGGTGAACTGTCGATCCAGTCACTGGTAGCGTAATGGAATAACAGCGAGCCGTCGGTCCCGTCGATTGCGTAGAGGTAGCCGTCATCCGATCCCACGATCGCCTCCGGAATTCCATCCTCAGTGAGATCGACAAGCGCGGCGGAAGACCAGATTCGATCCATGGACGGGAACGTCCAGATTTCAGCGCCGGTTGCGCCATCCAGGGCGTACACATTGGAGCTGTCGGCGCCAAGTACAACATCGGGGACACCGTCGCCGTTCAGATGCCCGAGCGCGGGGCTTGTCCAGACGTACGATCCGGTTGAGTAGCTCCACAATTCGGTGCCGGTCGCGCCATTGATTGCGTACACGTCGCCGTCAAGTCCCGCGATGACCGCGTCCATCACATCGTCGCCGTTCAGATCGGTGAGCGCTGGCGATGAATTGACCCAGTCGGAAATCGTGAAAGACCAGATCTCCAGTCCGGAGTTGCCGTCGACCGCGTAGACATTGCCGTCGCGGCTGCCGAAGACGAAGTCCGGGATGGCATCATCGGTTATATCGGCGTTCGCGGGAGATGAGAATATGCCGGCTCCGGTGGGGAAACTCCAAAGCGAGCTGCCGTCGGCTCCATCGAATGCGTATAGCGAGCCGTCCATCGAGCCGATGATCACGTCAAGATGAAAATCGCCCTTGATATTCGCGAGTGTGGGTGACGATATAATTCCGCTGCCGGTTGTTACATGCCAGAGTTCGAGACCGGTAGCGCCATCGACGCAGTAGACCGATTTGTCCAGGCAGCCGAAGATCACGTCGGGTGTTGCGTCCCCACCCATATTTGCGATTGCCGCCGATGAATCGACCCATCCATTTGTTGGGAATGTCCAGATCGCCGACCCGTCAACGCCGGAGTAGGCAACCATCTTGTTGGCCTGATCGCCGATGACGACATCGAGAATCGTGTCGCCGTCGAGATCGACAAGCGCCGGGCTTCCCTGAACCACTCCGCCCGTGTGGATCGACCAGACCTGGCCGGGGAATCCCATCGGGGTTGTCGAGAGAGTCACGGTGTTTTGATCTTCATGTCCGAACGAATCGACCGCCCGAACAGCGACATAGTAAATCTGCCCGTTGATGAGATCGGGGATAATTGTCGGGCTGCCGCCCGCGTCCTCGATATATGGATCGCTGCCGAAATCAATCGGGCTGTCCTCTGAGTAGTAGACGCGGTAGGTAACCGGCATATCCGGATCGTGCGCGGTACCGTAATATGCGGTGATCATCCCGTTTCCGGGTTCAAGTGAAGTCACGCCGACCGTTGTATCCCAGATCGGAGCGGGATTCGGGATCGTCGAGAGTTCAACCGTATTCGATTCCCTGATACCGAGCGAATCCTCAGCGCGGACCGCGAAGAAATACGGGATATAATTCGTGAGTCCTGTCACAACGAACGGGCTTTCATCGGTTGTTATGTCGAAATCGGCTGTATCGAAATCGATTGGAGTCGTGGTTGAGTGATAGATGTAGTACGTGATCGGGAGATCGTCATCGAGCGCGTGACCGTAATGGACCGTCACCTGTTCATCGAAAGGCACAAGAGACTGAACGCCGATCTCATCGTTCTCCCATGTCGGCTCAGCATTCGGGGTTCCGGGAAGTTCGACCGTGTTGGTTTCTTCATCGCCGGTGACATCTTCTGCGCGAACCGCGAAATAATAGGTTTGACCGTTGATAAGGCCGGTGACTGTATAAGGAGATCCGTCCAGGTCCTCCTCGACATTCGCGAGATCGAAATCGATCGGCGTGGTTTCATACCAGTAGATGTTGTATTTGATTGGCAGATCGATATCGGTCGCTTCACCGTAAGTTACTGTCACAGTTTCATGACCGGGAATTGTCGACTGAATTCCAACCGTATCGATCCATTCCGGCGGACCGTTAGGAGTGCATGGAAGCTCGTTTGTGTTTTGATCTTCGGAACCGACAGCGTCAATTGCCCTGACCGCGAAGTAGTACTCCTTAAAATTATCGAGGTCGGGCACAATTGTCGGCGATTCAGTATCATTGATGAAATCGGCGGTGTCGAAATCGATGGGAGTGGTGTCCGACCAGTACACGTTGTAGGTCACCGGAGTCTGCGGGTCGGTGGCCGTGCCATAGAGCACTTCCACAGCGTGATCGAGGGAATTGACCCCGGTGATTCCAACTGTGGAATCCCATTCCGGAGGATTGGACGGCACACCCGACATCTGCACGGTATTCTTTTCCTCGGCGCCGAGCGCGTCCACGGCTCTGACTCCCACCCAGTAGGTCGATTCATCGGACAGACCGATAAGATTGTGCGGGGAGCCGTCTACGTCGTTTACATAACCGGCGGTTGTCCATTCGATCGGGTCTTCTTCTGAGAAATAGATATTGTATGTAACAGGAACATCCGCATCGGTCGCGTTGCCGTAAACTACCTCAAACCCTCCGGCGATACTGACAAGCTCAACAATTCCGACAGTGTCGTCCCATTCGGGAGGCCAGTTATCGCACTCTTCAACTTCCAGAGGATAAAAATCGTACAGGTCGTAGTCGGTATTTTCACTCGTCGCGGTGAACCAGAGGCGATATTCACCTGCCGCAACTCCGGATTCGTTGTTCAGGAAAGTACGGTAGGTATGACCGGCAACATGATCCATGTCTACGACCTCGCCACCGATCGGGGTTAGGTCGATCTGGATTCCGGTTGCATTGGACTGCCAGTCATATATATCCGCGTAGAGCCAGCCTTCACCGCTGTTGCACTCGTTTATTTCGCCGTCAAGGTGGACTTTGCCGATCTGATATACCTCCTCCTGGTTCGCAGGCCAGCTGGCATCGACCACGTAGGTCACATACAGGTTCGCGGGAGGCGGGAAAAGGATATCGTATTGCTCATAATGAGTTTCACCGGCGTTGAACCGTCGCAGTGGCTGGGTTTTGGCGAAGGCATTGAACGGGCTGATTACTCCACCCGCAAAAATTGTTGTGAACCCGTCGGCATTGACCAGCTCGCGGTTGTCGCCCTCTGGGAAGAGAAGCGTCCCGCGAACATCATAGCCCGTGATCACCTTGGTCGGATTCCTGAGGCTGACCTGGATCGAGAAGATATGGGTGACCGGGTCGACATTCAGGACCGAAATCCCGAGACAGTCATAGCAGTTGGGCGGGGACAGCATCTGGGTGACATCCACATGCATCATCAGGTCGCGGTTCGGGATAACGGTAACCTTGTGGGTTTCCATATCGATCCCGATATCCCAGATGCCGAAATACATCCTGTCGTCGCGAAGCCGGGATTCGCTTGTGGATCGGGGAGTGATCTCCATTGGGATGACCGGGTCCGGAGTATCGTTTTGATACCCGGCATCCTGGGTTGCGCCTTCAGGATCCACGGGCGGGACTGTCGGGGAGGAACCACCACCACAGCCAATCAGCAGAATAAAGCAAAATGAGACCAGTGCGGCCTGAATGAAATAGAGCCGATTCATATGAACACCTTTCAATCAGTCATTGAACGTGATTTGATATCACCAAAATAAAAGTCTTTGCGGAAAAAGCAACCGATACATGTTAGCACAGCAACAGTCCTCCGGCAATGTGAAATGGCTTGTTTTTAAGGGCTATTAAGGTTGATAGAATCAATCGCGAGCCGGTTCGAACTCCGGACCGTCCAGACTGCCGACATGGATTATCCCCGACTGGTCGGCCCATAACGGCTCGATCCTGTATGAATCGAAATGGGAACCAAGCGGCCGGGCATGGACTGTGAACGTGTCTTTTGAAAGATTCGACTCCGCAAGCTCGAAATAAGTATCTGAGCGAGGATTGGATCCGGGAAAGTGTCCCGGCAAGTAGCCCTGTTGAACGAGATCGAAAAGCGGCTTGTAGGTTCCGTCGCGCTCGTGAGCGGATTCCTGCGCCGCGATATATTCCACCATCGGCTTGTAGAGGATATCGTATACCTCCATTTTTCTCTCATTGACACTGTCGCCGATGCAGGAAGTGAAAGTCATAACTACCAGTGGCAGGATAAGTATCAAGCTGTAAAATCGGGCGGTCTTGATGTCTGGCATAGCAAATAAGTTCTCCTTAATCAGTTGTTTCTTCATTCTCGATTCGGATTAAGGCGTTATCCCTGAGATTATCCAGGTATAACGAGAAATCATTTTCCGGATCCAGATCACCTCTAACCCATTCAGCAAGTTCAAGATATTCTTCGGATTTATAAAACCCGGCATAGAGATAGTAGTCAGCTATTAATACGAGATCACATGTAAGGCTCGCCTGTTCGAGAAATTCTTTAGCATCATCGAGCCCAATTTCATCAACGATAGACAGGGAAGCGTATAGAGCATAATCACTCCTGTAAGGTGAAGATTCGTACGCGTCCGTATAAAATTCATGGAGATTACCCCCGTTTATCAGTCTCTCTGTGCGAGCAAGCAATAATTTACCATATGGGTGTTCCGGGAATGCGCTATTAAATCCAATATTTGCCTTATGAGCATTTGCAAGAACCTCATCGAGATCGGGATCATCAGGTCTAACTGAATCCGGAGCTAATCCAGCGAGGATCACATATCGAATCGGAATGCTTTGATCATCCGGGTTATTTCTCTGCTCTATCAGAATCTCACTAATTGCCCCATCAATGTCACCGGTAATCCAGAATATCCTGGAAAGGAGTGAATGAAACCCCTCATTGTAGGGATTCAACTCAATACCTTTTTCTATGCATCCACGAGCTTTATCAAGGTCTCCATCAGCGACATATGCAATTGACAGGTATGTCAGCAGATTTGATAATATATAAGGAACGGGTTCTTCAGGACCTTGAAGATTACTGAGGGATTCAGGGATCTCAATATCCAGTTCATTAAGAATTTCCTTTCCACCCATACGGATAATTCCTTCGATAGAAAAGTACGTCATTTTTTCATAATAAGAGCCTCCACACAGAAAATATGTCAGCCATGTAATCATCAGGATATTTTCGGGATCCTCTGCTTTTAATTCCTCAACAATCTCGATTGCCCTTTCAATATCTCCCCGTTTAAATTCAATTTCAGCCCGGAATAAAGGTACACTTGACGACAATCGTTCGATATGCCAATTGCAATCATCAGTTCCTCCCTGCAGTGTCTCCATGCTGTCAACGGCATCCTCCGCAGCAGTAAAATCCCTTTTTAAAAGTGCTCTCTCATGTTGCATTTCTATTGTGAATGAATTTGATGGAAAAAGTGATTCCAACCTTCTTCCGAATTCCTCTGCCTGCTGG
>CBDUUJ010000173.1:0-6326 GCA_965370205.1 uncultured bacterium | reverse complement strand
AAAAAATATTTGCGATCGCGGCATTAATTCCATTTGTGGTTGGAGTCGCGTTTGTTGTGATGGGCGTGCTCAATCCCAATGCGCCGGTACTGAAAGTCACTCACGCAAAAGGATTTACTATCGATCCGGAAAAAATTGTCTACGATAAATGGAACGCTTTCTCCCGCATCATTGTAATTGAGGGCAACGATCCGCTCGATTACTACCAGGGAGGCATTCACAACTGGGGAATCTCCGATAAATGGCAGCTTGATGAGCATCCGTTCCCCGACCAGAAATGGCTTGAGATCGACAACACCGCCGGCACGCCGATCACGGAATTCACCGGCGATATCGGGGAGCTTGAGATCGCGAAATACGATGTCACCGCTGCCGCGCATTATCTCCTCGACAAGCCGCATGTGCTCGTGGTGGGTCCCGGAGGCGGCAAGGACCTTCTCGCCGCCCTGGCATTCGAGTCATCGAAAATTGACGCTGCGGAGATCAATCCGCTCATCGGCGAGGTGATGCGGGAATCGTTCGCCGATTTCAACGGCGGTCTGTACGATTTCGATCCGATTCATGTCACGGTCAGCGAGGGACGGACATTCATCGCGAGAAGCCGAGATCAATACGACCTCATTCAGATCAGCCTGATCGACACCTGGGCGGCGGCATCGACCGGGGCATACGCGCTGTCGGAAAATAATCTCTACACCCTGGAGGCGTTCGAGGAATATTACGATCACCTCGCTCCCGGCGGGATATTCTCGATGTCGCGTTTCGCGTTTGATCCACCGAGAGAGACCCTGAAAGTGGCAGCCGTAGCGAGAGCGGCGCTTGATAGCATGGGCGTTGAGGATGCCTCAAAGTGCGTGATGATCATCCAGCAGGGGGTTATCGCGAATGTGATGGTCAGGCCCGACGGTTTTGATGATGCTGCTGTCGCGAGAATGAACGAAATTATCGACGATCTTGATTTTCAAATTCTCTACATGCCCGACCGGCAACCGAGAACAGAGGTCTCAGCGGAATATATCTATCACGACCTTCTGACCACGCAGGGATTTGAGAAATTCACAAATACATACGAGCTGGATATCAGGCCGACCACCGATGACCGTCCGTTTTTCTTCTATCTTCTTCGTCCGTGGGATTTCATAAAAGCCCTGAGCTTCGGAAAGACATACCGCGCCGGATACAATTCGATAGCGATATTCACTCTCGTCGCGCTTCTGATAATCAGCGTATTAGTGACCCTGATCTTTATCATTCTGCCCCTTCTACTGTTCAGAAGAGCCGACATCCGCGAGCGAACACAACCGAAAATCAGGCTGCTTATGTATTTCATTTGCCTTGGGCTGGCGTTTATTCTTGTCGAGATAGCCCTGATGCAGCATTTCACGCTGTTTCTTGGATTCCCGATATATTCCCTCGTGGCTGTGCTGATGAGCCTGCTTCTGTTCAGCGGATTCGGGGCGGGCTGGAGCGGTCGGATTCCTGAGGACGGTCTTGAAAACGGGATCAGGAACGCGGTAATTGGAATTATCGTGGTCGCGATGATTTATATCTTCGCGCTTCCGCCATTGTTCAACGCGCTTATCGTACTCCCCGACTGGATCAGAATCGCCATGACAATCGTTCTGGTATTTCCGCTCGGATGGTTTATGGGGCAGCCGTTCCCGCTTGGACTGAGGATCATCGAGCGTGAAGGACTTGGAGTTATCCCGTGGGCGTGGGGAGTCAACGGAGCCGCGAGTGTGCTCGGAAGCGCGCTTGCTCTGACTCTCGCGATCGCAATCGGGTATCGCCTGACCCTGTTCTTTGGCGTGATTGTATACCTGATAGCGTGGGGAGTTATTACCGCGATAAAAAAACTCCGGTCATAAGATATTAGACCAATCCTGTTAATTGACGCTCGTTTGATTGAGGGGACACTTTTTTTTGCCCCGCAGATCTCTGATTAATTCACGTTGTAGAAGGCAAAAACAAAATGTCCCCGGATATGAATGAATTTTTTATCTATTAGGATTAGTCTAAGTATATTTCACCAGACTATTTTCGATTATTCTCTCTCATCAGAAAATACCTCTGCAAAGCGACCAGGCTCAGGCCGTCATTGATCTCGCCTTTTTCGATCATGCTCATGACTTTATCGGGTGAATGAAATCCCAATTCGGTGATTTCTACCTTCTGGAATTCTTCGCTCTTCTTTTCAAGTCCTTCCGCGAGATACAGGTGATAAACCTCATCGCATGTCGCCTTATGCGGATAGAAATGAATCAATGGTGTCAGGATACCGGCATTGTAGCCGGTTTCTTCGAGAAGCTCTCTCCGTGCCGCATCGATACGATTCTCGCCCTCCTCGACCACACCGCCGGGGATCTCCCAGTCGAACGATTCATGCAGATAGCGGTATGCCCTGACGAGAAGAATCTCACCTTTATCGTTAACCGTGACAACACCGACCGAGTCGTGCGGATAGTGCATAAGCTCGAAATTGTCGATTGTGCGTCCGTCGGGGAGTTCGACTTTATCGAGAGTAACGGTCAGCCAGTCGGATTGATACAGCGTTTTCCTTTCAAGTTGTTTCCAGTATGTCATCCATATCTCCTGTTCGGTATTTTCACAGACCCACCCTGAAGGGTGGGATACCGGGATAGTAATTAATATCCATTAAAATATTGATTTAAGCTTAATGAAAAAAATGAAAATAATAAAAAAAATGATTTTATCGGGTGCCGCCCACACGCGAAGTAAGGCGAAAGCCGAACGCAGCTTGTGGGTGTTCTGACAATTTATCACTAATCATCTTCCCGTGATGGAGGTCCGGGATAATCCGTCTTTTTAAGAAACTCTTCAAGACTATCCGACATCTCAACAAGCGCTGAACGGGTCGGGTCGGCAGCATAGCCGCTGGCATCGAGCCATGAAACCGATGCTCTCAAGCCATTCACATACCGATCGATGGTCTCATACTCGAAATCATCGAACACGAGACCGTTCAGTGTCTCCTTATCGAGATTGCGAAGCTGGTAGCCGGTCCAGATATTCGCGTTTCCGGGGATTGACACCGGCATGCCCTCATCGCGATCGACAAGGGTGTACGCGACACCATCCAGTCTCAGCGCTTTCGGATCGTCCAGCCTGTCGAGTGCCATGGACGCGTCCTCAAATGTGAACACGCAGTCCCGGTCGCCAAGATCGCCCTTCAGGAATATCGCGAGCGAATCGACAGGCGTGTGATAACTGTCGCCGTCGGGATATCTGAACGGATACACGAGCAGTTTGACATCCTGTTTTATTTCACGGACCTCCTGCAGGTATTCGAACATGAACGACTCATCGCCGCTCACTATCAGAACCCCGTCATCAGGAACCTGCTCGAGGATATTCCTCGTCTGGTCCTGGGCAAAGGTGTGATGTGTCATGTCCGAATAATGCGCGTTCGTCCGCGCCATCAGAAACGGGACCACGCAGAAAAGCAGCATTATGAACAGGGGAATAAACCCCGGCGGGATGAAATTCTGCCCCTCTGAATCGAACATGTCCTTCTGCGATTCGAGGGATTTCGCAAGCGGCGCAAGAAGCCATGCGAAACCGAGCGCGACGAATATATTCACCGGCAGAAGGAATTCATCGACCGATCTCAGGAAGCTGAACGGCATCCCGAGAGGACTTCCGCGCGACAGGAAACTGATGGCCAGAATCCAAAGTACGGCCGTGATCGCCGACCATAGCGCCCAGATACGTTTCCCGGCAGGCGCGAAGAACCATCCGGCGATACTTAGAATCAGAACGATCCATCCGAACTGTTTCGGGAGATATTTCATCGCGCGGCTGAATATATCCGCTCCCCCGACGAGTTGATCCTGGGGCAAATCCTGAAATTCAGCGCGCTCCCGGTATTCAGCCCTTGTGACGATATCGACAAAATCACCCGCCGTAAAACCTGCTTCCGAATATCCGGGAGTGTTTGCAGCGAATAACGGCAGGAAAAGATAGAGCAGAAGTGGCAGGATGAATCCGGCGATTATTCCCGCGACCGGGATGCCCTTCTCGAATTTCCCTCTCGGCCAGAGGAAAATTACCAACGGCAGGAGAAACACTATCGTATGGTGATGCGCAAGACCGAGTCCGAACGCAAATGCTGCAATGACCAGCCCGATTGATTTCTTTCCCTCACGCGCCATCGCGAGACCGACCAGAACGAGGACGATCAGAAGCAGATGCAGTGCGTAGACCTCGGTTACGACAGCGAATTTCCACAAAGTTCTCGAAAATGCCAGAACCAGTGTCGCTGCGATGCTCGCGACCGCCGATCCTGTCAGCGTTCTTGCGAGCCTGTAGAAAAATCCGCACATAATTACCATGACCACTGCGGAGAACAGGCTGCATTTGACCGCGAGAGGGTCAAATCCCAGCGAGAATGGCAGAGCGCTCCAGAGTTTCATAAGCAGCATGTAGAGCGGGTATCCTGGCGGATGCGCGAGGCTGAAGCGATATGTGGATGTAATGAATTCGCCCGCATCGCCGGGTGTGACACATGGAGCAATGGTCGAGAGATAGACCAGGAACGGAACAATCCAGCTTCCGAGCGATCCGATCAGTTCCAGTGCGCGTCTATTCGGAACCGGCGCAATTTTTTTTTCGGTTTGCGGTTCCATGACCGTGATATCGGAATCCTGGATTTCAGGTTCTGGTTTGTCGTTGTTAGTATCAGGTTCGTTCATTTCGGGAGTGGGTCCAGTCCCACCCTGAAGGGTGGGGTACCGGTTTTTTTAGATGATGTGCCGGACCATTCGCTTTGGATTTCAGAACTGGTCCGTGTTATTCATTAGTATCTGCCTTCTCCTGACGTTTCAACTCATCCCAGTTGTCGCGTACTTCGCCGGGGGTGTTCGCATTCATCTCGCCGCCGAAAACATGCGGATGCCGAAACACCATCTTATTCAATATCCGCTCGAACAGCCTTTTATAGGTCAATCGACCCTCAATTTCCCCAATTCTTGCGGTGAACGCAACCATGAAGAGAAGGTCCCCAAGTTCCTCCTCAAGGTTATCGTTATCTCCCGACTCGATGGCCTGAATAATTTCCTCAAGTTCGCCCCTGAGATATTTCGGGCAGTCCTCAAGGGTTCTGGATCGATCCCACGGACAGCCGCCCTCGCCCAGAAGGGCATCGATCAGCGCAAGGAGGCTGTCGAAGCCAGGCTCGGATTTGAGCCTGTTGCCGTACTCGCGGCGCTTTTCCGGATCACCAGGGAGAGTCATTGATTGTAAAGGTTACACGATACAGGACGGGCTTTCCAGTCTGATTCACAGGAACATTTAATTCTCGTCTTCCTCTTTTTCTTCACTGTTGTCCGGGGGAAGGAAAAATTCCTTATCCGGTTCTCCATCGGACAGGTAATCCATGATTTCCCCGTCCTCCTGACGGATGAACTCCAGAGCCCCGGCATGGATGGCGTTGATGATTTCTATTGTTGCGCGGACATCGCTCTCATCGCGGAACATGGACAACACCTGGGTTGCCTTTATGAGTTTCACGATCATTCCGAAGGGAAGAGTGATGGTAATCTCGCGATCAGGATCGATATTCATATTCGAAACCTCCCAGGCGGTCTACATGTTAAGGAAAAGCGGGTTAAAAGCAAACCGAAACCGGATAAAATATTCAATGTCCATCTAATCGGACTTAATCCGATATTATCTATAGTGGTCAGGCAGTGCCGGCAGGGATGCCGGCGGTACAGCCGGCTGGAAGCCAGCGCTACAATGTCGCCCGATGGCATTTGCTGTGATGAATATAAATGATGCTGCTACGCTGAAATTATGCCCTGGAAACGATTGATAAATGGAATTGAGGAGATTGTCGGATCTCCCGGAACCAGTGGATTGATTCTGGACAGTGACCGTTTTGTGAGGGTCCGGAAGTTGATACACTCGCTTGGGCTGTCCCGTCTGAGAGCGAGAGATATAGCGGACGGCTACCTGGCTCTTGTCCCGCAGAAAAAACGGAGGGGTAAAGGGGTCTATTACACACCGCGCCAGGTTGTTGAGTTCATCCTCGATGAGTCGCTTCCTCATCCCCGGATCGGAAAAAAGAAGAGGGGCGATCCATATCCAGACGGGTTCAGAATTCTCGAACCTGCATGCGGCGCGGGATATTTCCTCCTTGCTGCACTTGAAAGATTTCGGGCTGCGTATAAAAAAGCGGGATTCAAGCCTGAGAGAGCCATCCGCACGATTCTCACCGAGCGTATCGCGGGAATTGATATCGATCCCGGAGCGCTTCTTGTATCGATGGCATGCCTGGCTAAGGAATCGGGCGATGATCTGGAGAG
>CBDUUJ010000172.1:0-6356 GCA_965370205.1 uncultured bacterium | reverse complement strand
TATTTGAATTGATTTGAATCAAATCCGATTGGCTGGTATAATCCTGCGACGATGCCGGTAATTGCAATCGCCAATCAGAAGGGTGGTGTCGGTAAGACCACTGTCGCCATCAACCTCTCAAGCGCAGTCGCTGAGGCCGGCAGACGTGTGCTTCTCATCGATCTCGATCCCCAGGGGAACGCAACCACCAGTCTTGGATTCAATCGCCGGGAATTATTCATCTCTATATATGAAGTTCTCATGGAGGGAATGAGCGCGCAGTCGGCGATATTCCCGACCATCCAGGAGAACCTTTATCTCCTTCCCGCAAATGAAAACCTGCCGGGGGCCGAGGTCGAGCTTGTGGACAGGCATGAGAGGGCGCACCTTCTCAGGCGGCTGATCGGCGCAATTCGTTCGCAGTTTGATTATATATTTATAGACTGTCCGCCATCGCTTGGCATATTAACATTAAATGCGCTTACCGCATGCGACGGTGTCCTGATTCCAATGCAGGCCGAATTCCTTGCACTGGAAGGGCTTACGCAGCTTCTCAAGACTGTGGGGATCGTGCGGGAAAGCCTGAACCCGTCGCTCCGGATCATCGGCGTCGTCTTTACCATGTACGACGGCAGGACCCGTCTCACCCGCGAGGTGGAGCATGAGGTCAGGGGATTTTTCAAGGGACAGTCTGCGGTTTTCGATTCTGTAATACCTCGAACCGTGCGGCTGGCCGAGGCCCCGTCGCACGGCCTGCCGATAACAATGTACGCGAAATCATCGAACGCTTCGGATGCGTTCAGAAGTCTGGCCACGGAGGTCATAAATGTCACGGAAACCCGCATTGGGAAAGGGTCTGAAAGCCCTGATACCGGAATCCGGGGAGCAGCCCGTACCGCAGACGGAACAGGCGGTTCCAATACAGCCGGGGACCTGGGTGGAGGAGATACGGATCGAAACGATCAAACCGAATCCCCACCAGCCCCGCCGGTCGTTTCCTGAGGATGAGCTTAAGGAGCTTGCCGAGAGTATCAGGGATCACGGAATTCTTCAGCCGCTCCTTGTAAGGCCGGCGGAATGGGGCTATGAACTTGTCTCAGGCGAGCGGCGGCTTCGGTCCGCAAAAATCGCAGGACTAAGCACGGTGCCGGCGATCCTGGTAGATCCGGAGGACGCGGTCGGGTCTCTGACAATAGCGCTGGTGGAGAATGTCCAGCGTGCCGATCTCGGTGTGATAGAATTGGCGAGAGCGTATAAGCAGCTTCAGGATGAGTTCGGGCGAACGCAGGATGAGATCGCGCGCGCGGTCGGGAAGTCGAGACCGCACATAACGAACACGCTGCGGCTTCTCGATCTGGACAATCAGGTTCAGGATGCGATAGGTGAGGGGAAGATAACCGCCGGGCACGCGAGGGCGCTTCTGATGGCACCTCCGGAGGTCAGAAAAATATTATTCCATCGGATGATTAAAGATGGAATAAGCGTCCGGCAGTCGGAGAGCGCCGCGCGTGTGGCATCGAAAACCACAGATGGCACGACCGGGAAAAAGAAGGGGAAGGTGTCTGCCGATACGGATCGGGCGGTCGCGCACATGGTCATGGAAATGGAAAAAGCGCTGGAAGGCGCTCTGGGACGGAAATGCATCATAACCCGTCATGAAGAAGGAAAGGGTCGGATAGTAATGGAGTTTTATTCCGATAAGGATCTTGAGGCTCTGGTGGAGAAGTTGCGTCGGAAATGACGATATTAAAGATGATAAAGTATACAGTAAGTAAAATCACCCAGCGGAGGGGATTGAAACAGTGAGCGATGTACTAATATTCATCCTGGCAGTAGTGTACCTTGGCATCGGTGTCGCTATCATGTTCTGGATAAAGCGCGACAGCGAGTTCAGGGGGATGGGAACCGCAGATTTACTCGCATACGGGTCAATTATTCTGTGGCCGCTTTTTGGAATTTTATATGTCCTTATGAAACCGCAGGAACAGCTTGACGATCTTGCTGCGAAAAAGTCCGTTCAGGATTTCAAGAACTTTATGAGAACGCGGAAAGCATCCGAGTCGGACTTCGGGAAGAGCATTGATAAGTATAAAAAGACGGCACCGGATGCACCACTTGAATTAGTAAAGCCGGAGGAAGAGTTCCGCGATTACCATCTTGAGGAACTCATCAATGCTTGTGAGTGGATGGAAGCGTTGAGGACGGCGAACGATATGCTCCGGTTTGCCCGGGAGCAGCAGGAGCACCAGAGGATAGATTCGTACGAGAGATACATACGTGAGATCAAGGACAAGCGGCTTCAGGAGATGGGATAAAAAATGGCAGAAAATGGCCGTCACTGAAAAGCGGCATTTTCAATCAATATATTATTAACCTCATCTGCACAGGAAACCGGTTGAAACTTAAACAGCCGTACGGACCTCAAGTAAAGGATTTTTCCATATAACGCCATACGTACAGTGTCGATTTACATGAAAATCCAGAATTCCTGAACTCGGGCATTTTCCACAGGTGGAAAATGCATTTTTACATTTTTACAAATTTTCAGGCGATATGAAGACAAAGGAAAAACAGGACTGGAAACCACCATGGACCCTCCGCGTGCGGTGGCGTATCGAGCGTGTCCTGGGACTGTTTATCTACTGGCTTGCCCGCAGGATCTCCCGGAAGTCGGCGCTTAAACTGGCGGACTTCCTCGGCGGGGTGCTTTTCCGTCTTTTTAAAAAGTACAGACTGGTTTGCATGGACGGCCTTACAATTGCATTTGGAGATAAATTCACGGATGAAGAGAAACTCGAAATAATCCGAAAGAGCCAGACCAATCTTGTCCGCACGGTGATGGATTTCCTGCGGTTTGAAAAATATTCAAGGGAGGAATTCCTTGCGCTGGCCGTAAGTGTTACCGGACGGGAGCATCTTGAAGCCGCTATGGAACGGAGCAGTGGAGGGGTTATCGGGCTGACGGGGCATCTGGGGTCATGGGAATACTCAGGCGCGTGGACCGTGATGTCGGGATGGCGGCTTGTTGCGGTCGGCAAGGAGCAGAGGGACCCCGGTATCACAAAGATAATGCTCGATTCGAGAGCCGCGGTAGGGATCAAACACATACCCAAGACAAAGCGTGGAAACCTTGAGCTGATCCGGGCGTTGAAAACTAAAGGAACTATTCTGGGGCTGATTTCAGATCAGAACGGCGGAAAGGACGGTATATTTATTGACTTCTTCGGAGTGCCGGCATCGAGCGTAAAGGGTCCGGCGTATCTTGCGTTGAGGTATAACGTACCGGTCGTTCCGATCTTCGCACTTTGGGATGGCGATAATTACCGCATTGAGATCCTTCCCGAGGTCGAGCTGATAAGAACAGACGATGAAGATTCGGATGTGCTTGCAAACACTCAGCGGTTCCAGAAGGTTATCGAGGACATGGTGAGGAAATATCCCGATCAGTGGCTCTGGGCGCACCGGCGCTGGAAAACCCGTCCGAAAGGCGAACCGCCTCTGCATCTTCATTGATTTTGTGTAAACATGTAAGAGAATCCTGGAATAACTATGAAGATACTCATTTCCGGTTCGAGCGGACTGATCGGCTCCGCACTTATGGAATCCTGGGAGAAACAGGGGCATAAGGTTGCGAGGCTGGTGCGGTCGCATGATCGATTGACCGATGACACCGCTATATGGGAGCCGGAGGGAAATTTAATCGATATCCCGAAGCTCGACTGGATAGCGGGAGATGACGGATTCAGGGCTGTTGTTAATCTAGCCGGTAAAAATATTTTTGAGGGACGATGGAATCCTGAAAGAAAAGCGGAGATAAAAAACAGCCGCGTGATGGGTACGAAACATCTTTCCGGCGCGCTTGGCAAATTAAAAATAAAACCTGAAGTGCTCGTGAGCGCGTCATCTATCGGATTTTACGGCGATCGCGGGAGTGAGATCCTGAACGAGGAGAGTGAATCGGGCAGGGGCTTTCTTGCCGAGGTCGCAAGGGAATGGGAAGCCGCTACAGCCGCCGCGTCCGATTCGGGAATCCGTGTGGTGAACTCAAGATTCGGAATTGTCCTCAGTAAAGAGGGCGGAACTCTCAGGAGAATGATCCGGCTTGCGAAAATCGGCGGTGCGGCTCCGCTGGGGGAGGGCGACCAGTACATGAGCTGGATTTCAATCGACGACACGGTGAACGCGGTCAATCACATTCTTGTAAAGGATTCGCTTCGCGGTCCGGTGAATGTCGTATCGACCAGCCCGATTCAGAACGTCGATTTTTCGCGCACGCTTCAATACTACTTCAAAGCCCCGGTTTACATGCACGTTCCCGCATTGCTGCTCAACATTATCATGGGTGAAGTCGCGGAGGAGGTATCTCTCGCGAGCCAGCGGGTGATGCCGGTCAGGCTCAGGCAGTCCGGTTTCAAATTCAGGCATACGACACTGGAAGCCGCGCTGAGGTATTTAACCAGTGAGAAAGTCGATCCCAGGAACCTTTAACAAAAGTACAGACATCTCTGGGTCAGTTGAAAAAGCATAGAGATAATCCGGTACCCCACCCTTTAGGGTGGGCGATCCCGGAAACCATGCGCCTTCCACCCACCCTAAAGGGTGGGGTACCGGAAATAAGTGGTTTTTCAGTAGTCCCAGGGATGTCCGTCCTCCGTAATGAGTTTAACCTGAGTTCCCTGTATAATAACCGACGTGGAAAAGCTCGCGATTATCATCCCCGCAAGGAAAGGATCGACCCGGTTCCCCGGGAAAGTGATTCACCCCATTCTCGGCAAGCCGCTTGTAGTGTGGGTTGTCGAGGGCGCGTCGCGGTGCCGTTACGCCGACAGGGTGATTGTCGCGACCGACGACGAGGAAGTGGCGGGCATAGTGACGGATGCCGGTTACGAGGCTCGGATGACGAGAGGGGATCACCCGTCGGGCACCGATCGTGTGTGGGAGGTCGCGGAGTCGCTTGACTGCAACTGGATTCTGAATCTTCAGGGCGACGAGCCGTTGATAACGGGCGAGGTGCTCGATTCGCTTGCGGAAGCCGTGATGAGTGCGGATGAGAAACCGGAGATCGTCACGATGGCCCGTCCGCTCGATATCTCCGAGGTTCATGACCCGAATCGTGTGAAGGTTGTAGTCGACAGGAATATGAACGCGCTTTATTTTTCACGAGCGGCGATTCCATTTTTTAAAGAAAGGCCGATTGAGGAGCGCGCGAAATATCCGGCTCCGAAATATCTTCTGCATATCGGGCTTTATTTGTATCGGCGGGACATTCTCGAACGGTTTGTGAGTCTGGATCAGACCCCATATGAGATATCCGAAGGGCTTGAGCAGTTGAGGGCGCTTGAGAACGGGATCGGAATCCGGTGTGTCGAGACGGAACATGAATTCCTGGGGGTCGATTCGCGGTCGGATATCCCGAGGGTCGAGGCAGCGTTGAGGGCGCGGGGTTTGTAGAGGAACACGAGCTTGCCAAGAAAGAAAAAAAATCGACTTCCGCTGCCGGGTATTCTGAGGCTGTACACGGGGCTGACGACTGTTCTGACCCCGCTCGTGCATCTATTGAAGCCGGTTATGTCGACCTATGGAGGGTTCCGCGATTCCGTTCCCGAACGTCTCGGGAAATTCTCTCCCGTTCTCGACGAGCTGAAATCGCTCAGGGAGGACCGTCCGCTGGTCTGGATGCATGCTGTCAGTGTTGGGGAGGCCGCGGTCGCAGGCGCGCTTGTGACCGAGATACGAAAACGAAATCCCGATTGCCTGATTGCCATTTCAACCACGACTTTCACAGGCCGGGATTTCATTACTAAGAACTTCAAACCCGACGCGCTGTTTTTTTTCCCGCTCGATTTACCCGGCACAATGCGAAGGCTTGTCGCGAAACTGAAGCCCGACTGTTTTCTCGATATCGAAGTCGAGCTTTGGCCGAATCTGCTGAGGGCGCTTATTGATACCGATGTACCCATGGCGCTCGCGAACGGACGCATTTCCGATCGCGCGGCGAAACCGCCCGCAATGCTGAGAGGGCTTTATAAATGGATATTTGGATCGTTCGACGCGCTTTTCATGCGGAGCGGAGAGGATGTCGGTCGCGCGATCGCTCTCGGCGCACCGAATGATCGAACCCATCTTGCAGGGAACCTGAAATTCGCCGCATGCGGTCAGCCGCCCGGCATGGAGGAGCGCGACCGTGTACGGCGGCTCCTGGGTGTACCCGAGAAAAGTAAGTTATTTGTGGTGGGCAGCACTCATCCCGGTGAGGACGAGCAGATCATTGAGGCATGGCAAAGAGTCAATGAGAATCCTGATAAATCGGGCACGGACGGGAAACGGGACGTCCATCTGGTCCTGGCTCCGAGGCACCTTGAGCAGGTGAACAGGAT
>CBDUUJ010000171.1:0-6369 GCA_965370205.1 uncultured bacterium | reverse complement strand
AACTTCATTGCTTTCAAATCGAGTTTCTTTTCATCTGCAACTTCGATCAGCGCCAGCCATAAACGAAGTTGAGCGACATTGATAGCCCATTCCTTTACATCTACTCCGTATAAAGACCTCTCGATTATCCGCTTCTTTTCAGTGAATTCATCGAATGTTTCATCCGCTTGACTGGCGAGTTCCTGGCGAAGCTCAAGAACGACCTGCATCATCCCAACCAGGAACGCACCTGAACCACAGGCGGGATCGACTGCTGTCACTTCCAGCAAGGCATCCTTTATCTCTTCTCTGATTTTTTTCCTGAATTCAGGGACAATCTGTTCTCCCTCTTCCGGGAAGATAAATTGATAAAGGTCGGCACGTTCCGCGTTTGTGTGGTTGGAAAGGTATTCGACCAGGGAGCGTCGACACATGAAATCCACTTCAACACGAGGCGTATAGAAAATACCTGCTTCCGACTGTTCGTCTGAAAGATCAGTCGTATTTACCAGGCTTTCATAAACAATACCTAACATCTCCGGATCGACAGCGATGTTCTGATCGAATGGAGTATCTTCAGTAACGGTAAAGTTATAACGGTTCAGGATTCGTTCATAGATTTTTCGGAACATTTCATCCGTAACTTTAAACTCCTGATCGTCAATACCTTCTCGATATCGAAACAAGCCACCATTCAGAAATGGAGCCATCTTGAAATGAGAGACAATTTCTTTTGGCAAACCTATGTGTTCGTATCCATGCTTATTGTTGAAGGCCGAGAAGAAAAGAGTTGAGAGCCAGACTTCGTAGAAAGTGTCATCCGGATAGTCACCATCCTGGTAAAGATTCCAGAGAGTTTTTATGAATTCGATATCACGGTCAGCGAGCCAACCTTTGCGTTGGACATAATAGATAAACATCAGGCGGTTTAAAAATGCGTGCAGGAACTGGTGGGCCAGGTGCTCCTCTTTTTTCTGATCCTTAACGAACTCATCCTTTATCTCTCTGAAAACCTTCTCGAAGTCTTTGAAGAATTCCTCTGTAACTTCTTCCCTGTCGAATGCTTCCTCAACTTTTTCAAGAACCTTATCCCATTGCGATACATCTGCTAGCTTCAGGAAAGATAATCGCTCAGCGGCTGTTCGCATGTTTTGATCTTCACCAATAAGGTAACGGCGAAGGATTAGACGATTTCCAACTCTTTTGGCATTAATGAAATGTACTCTTCCGAAATCTGGTGATGCGGCAACGACGATGCAGGCATCCTGATATTCTGGAGGTAGTTTTTTTATCAGTTCACGTTCAAGTCGGATCAATTGTTTATCAATATCACCTTCGTCTATTTTTTTCTTTTGGAATAAAATAACTGGGAACCCGGCAGCATCGCCGATGATCCGCAAGGAGTCCGTAGCGATAGCATCTCTAAGCGAATCTTTGAAATCCCTGGAAGGCAATTTTCTATCAGTAAAAGAGAAGCCAAGGATGCTTATCAGCTCTCTGATTTTATCGAGAGAGTCGAGATTTTTTAGGAGGTCGTGAATTGCTTTTGTTTGCTGCAAATCAACCACAGTTACAACCTTGTTCCCATTCCAAACCTGATACGGGGATCGCCTTTCGAGTTATTTTACACATGTAAAGCGAGGTTAACAAACGGGATGGCTGGGGCGGATGGATTCGAACCATCGATACAGGCTCCAAAGGCCCGTGCCTTACCGCTTGGCCACGCCCCAGCGATAACTAAAACGTAACAGGGACAGATATAGGTGTCAAGACCGGCAGAGCGCGGACGGAGCGCGGACACCCCTGTCCGCTTTCAACAATCGATGCGGACAGGGGTGTCCGCGTCTAAAAAGGAACTTTCACCCCCAGGCTGCCGAACATGTCCGGCACACAAAAAGAAAATCCGCGCGGGGCGCGGATATGAGCGGAACTCCTGTATTTATGCCGGCTCAACCAAATTCCTGGTTAACCGGCTTCTTCGTAGGCTTCCTTGGATTTACCTGATGAATCCTCTTCTTCTTTAATCGGTTCGATATCCATCTCGACCCGACCGCGATCGATATCGTCCTCTTCAATAGTAAGCTGACCCTTCTCATTTCTGGATGGAATTTCGTACATCACGTCGAGCATCAGGCTTTCGATAATTGTTCTCAGACCGCGCGCGCCGGTCTTGCGTTTCTGAGCTTCCCTCGCGATCGCCTCGAGAGCTTCCGAGGTGAAATCCAGATCGATCCCGTCCAGCGACAGAAGCTCCGTAAACTGGCGGGTGATGGCATTTTTAGGCTCGACCAGAATCCGCACGAGGTCCTTTTCTTCCAGGTCGTCAATCGTAGTGACAACCGGGAACCGTCCGATAAACTCCGGCAGGTATCCGAACCTGACCAGGTCCTGCGGAAGGACATCCTTGACAACCTGGCTCGCTTCCCTGCCCTTCCGGGGCTTGACATCGGTGCGGAATCCCATGGTCTGGTGTTCCTTCCGCGCCCGGATGATCTCGTCCAGTCCCTCGAACGTTCCGCCACCGATAAACAGTATGTTGGTGGTATCGATTGGAATATACGCCTGGTCGGGATGCTTTCTTCCACCCTGCGGAGGAACATTCGCGAGAGTGCCCTCGAGGATTTTCAGAAGCGCCTGCTGGACACCCTCGCCGGATACATCGCGAGTGATCGACGGGTTGTCCTGATTTTTCCGGGCAATTTTATCGATCTCATCGACGTAGATAATTCCGATCTGCGTGCGTTCGAGGTCCTCCTCGGCGGCGATATAGAGTTTCAGAACGATGTTCTCGACATCCTCGCCGACATACCCGGCCTCGGTGATGCTGGTCGCATCGGCGATGGCAAACGGCACGTCCAGAACCTTTGCAAGTGTCTGCGCGAGAAGAGTTTTGCCGCATCCGGTGGGACCGATGAGCAGGATGTTGCTTTTGGTCAGCTCAATGCCGCCCTTCGGCTGGTAGAAATTTTTAATCCGCTTGTAATGGTTGTAAACGGCTACCGAAAGAGTTTTCTTCGCAAGCTCCTGCCCGATGACATACTCATCGAGTTTTTCCTTAATGCCTTTCGGCGTCCGGACGGCAAGGCGCTCGATAGGCGAGCGATCGGAACGCGTGCCGATATGGCACGATGAGTCCTCATTGATCACCTGCACGCAGAGTTCCACGCAGCGGTCGCAGATATAAACCCCGTTCGGAGCCACAACGAGTTTGCTGACCCGGTTCTTGGGCCGTCCGCAGAAACTGCATCGAAGGTCGTCTGATTCAAAATCCGGCATAATTTCCATCCTATCCTGAGGATACTCAAATACACTTTACCCCAGGATTAGTGATCTGGCAATTTAATGCAATCCCTAACTTTCCTCCGGCGATTTTCTTCCGCGCTGCTTGGAAATGATCTCGTCGATAAGCCCGTACTCCTGTGCCTCTTCGGGAGTCATGAATTTATCCCGGTCCGTATCTTCCTGTACTCTCTCAAAGGGCTGTCCCGTATGTTCGGCAAGGATATTATTTAAACGCTCACGGGTTTTAAGGATATTTTCAGCATGGATGCCTATGTCCGAAGCCTGTCCCTGAACTCCGCCGGTGGGTTGATGAATGAGAATCTCGGAATTGGGAAGGGCAAACCGTTTCCCTTTAGCTCCACCGGCAAGAAGAACCGCGCCCATGCTGGCGGCAATCCCGATACAGATCGTGGAGACATCCGGCTTGAGAATCTGCATGGCGTCATAGATCGCGAGTCCCTGAGAGACAATCCCGCCTGGTGAGTTGATATAGAGATCGATGTCCTTCTCCGGGTCTTCTTTTTCAAGGAACAGCAGGCTGGCGACAACGGTATTTGCCAGGTGCTCATCGATCGGTCTTCCAAGGATAATGATCCGATCCTTCAACAGCCGGGAATAGATGTCATATGTTCTTTCTCCACGGCTTGTCTGTTCAATTACATACGGAATCAAACCCATATTTCAATTCCTCTCCATCGAAAGTTCTTTTTTTCGGCGCAACATCGTACAATAAGCCCGGATGAAGGACTTAATCAGACTTAAAGATACAATACTATCGGGCAATAAATCCTTCCTGTGTCCGAAAAGGAGGAGATTTACCCTATATAATTACCACAAATCGGACCTTAACTAAAGAGCGGTTCTTTACCTGTCACTTTTCTGTATAGATCGTCAAGAGCATTGGCGCAATGAGGATATTCTCTCCAGCAACAGTCGCCGCACAGGATATCCATCACGGAGGAATCCACGCTCAGGCCGATTTTAACGAGAATATGCTTCCAGATCTGCTCGCTTCCCTTCTCAATTCCCAGCCATGAGAGCACGCGACGGTCCATGAGGGTAGACTTATCGGGAGTATCCATTGGCACAGGCTGGTCCTCCGGATCATCGATCATGCATCTTCCCCTGTTATGATGAGGGCATTTCAGGCAGAACATGTCCGCCGACGCAACCACTTTAATTAAAGCATGGGGATTTTCACGGAGATACTTAGTGACCCGGTCCATTTCAGCAATAAATTCATCACTGTAACCCAGTCCATGATATCCCTGCAGGCACAGAAGCGTATGCGCGCGAATGCGCAGGGGTTCTTCCAGTTCCTCAATAACTTCCTTATTGTTCTTCTGATCCACTGTCCGTTACTTCTTCTTCAGAATTAATCTCCATGGATCCAATTCCCTGTGTGTCTGCCGAAACCTCTGCCTGCGCCAGGTCCTCACCGCTTCCCTCCTCCCCGATCTCTTCTTTCACGCCTTCCTCAGTGCCACCCAGATAATCCTGTTCGATAGTGAGATTCGGATCCTCTGCATTCTCGACAAATTCATTCTCCAGAGCCTTCCCCTTCTCACGTGTATCCTCGATCATTCCGAGAAATTCATCCTCGGAAATCTTGTCCGTGCCAACCTTTGACAGGAGAAAATGCGTTACTTTTTTATTCAGAATCTCATCCTTCGTATCATTAATGAACCGGGAATCCTGCATCAGCGTCTTCAGATCCTTCTCATTAATCCCCTGACGCATCGCTATCATCATAATGTAATTGGCGACCTCTTCATTGGTGACCCCGACTGATTCCTTCCTCGCGATCTCCCTCATGATCAGCTCGAGACGAACCATGCGCTGCGCCTGATAGCGCGATCTCTTCCGTATTCGAAGCCCGACTTCATTGCCGTCCTCCATCAATTTATCCACATCGCCGCCATCTCTCTTAAGAGCATCCAATGTACGGTCAAGAATATCCAGATACCTGGCGCGGACAAGTCCCTCGGGAAGCGGAAACTCAAAGGTGCGGAAGAAATGATTCTCAACCTGATCCATCGTGACACGTTCGTCCACCTGAGTCCAGTTTTTATATATCTCCTGCCTGATCTGCTCTTTCAGGGCATCAAGGTCTGTTATTTCACGCTCACCGAATTTCTCAGCGATAATCTCATCTGTCAGCTCGACAGGTGTAACCTCCCTGATATTCAACACGCGAGCTTTTGCCCTGAGTGTCTTTCCCCACACTTTACGATCTCTGAAATCATCGGGCAGGACCAGTTCAAATTCCTTGATTTCCTCCAGTTCCATCCCGATGAGCTGATCGTTAAGCCCCTCGATACTCCTGCTGCTCCCAACCTCGATTTCCATAAACTCCTCGACAACCTTCCAGGGTTTCTCCCCCTCGATGGTGTCCATCATCACGTCCGGAACCTCACCCTCAAAGTGTATCATGAGGAAATCCCCGTCCACGACAGGTCTGTCCTTTATCTCGGTTGATTCGCCGAGACGAATGCCGATGCGTCTAAGCTCCCCCTCCATCATCTCATCGGTAATCTCCCGCTCCGGCAGGACCGCTTTAAGCTCCTCATACTCGATCTCCGGGATCGGCGGTACAATTTCCAGAACCACCGTGTAACGGAAATCCTTCCCCTCCACCCAGTCATCGAAATCGATCCTCGGTTGCCCGATCAGAGTGAGTTCACGATCATTGACCATGGGCCATACAGTATCCTGGATAATGTCCTCATAAACTTCCGAGAAAATTTTCTTTCTCCCGCCTATGAAACTGTCAATCCGTCCACGCGGCGCCTTACCGGGACGGAACCCGGGAATGTTCAGATTTTTTGAGAGATCGTTGTAGACCGAATCCAGCTTACCTCTGAATAAATCAACCGGGACAGTAATGACCGCGCGGTAGGCGGTCGGCGAAAGTTCCTCGAACTCTGCAGTTGGAGCGGTTTTGGGTGTCATTGATAAACAGTGCCTCTTGACTCGGGAACTCCCAAATCTGTTATAAATTGAGGGAACCCCGTCTGAATTTGGACATAAAAAAAAAGCGGGAAACGGGATTTGAACCCGCGACATCGACCTTGGCAAGGTCGCGCTCTACCACTGAGCTATTCCCGC
>CBDUUJ010000170.1:0-6369 GCA_965370205.1 uncultured bacterium | reverse complement strand
ACGATGACCCTTTATTACCATCTTCTCGGCGGCAACTGGGTCACGATCGGATGGCTGCTCCAGGCTGAAGTGCTCTACATCACAGGTCTTCTCACCGACAAGAAACGATACAGAAATATCGGGGTCGCGAATTTCATCCTGATCGGCATCTGGATGATCACGAGCGATTACAACCTGACCGATCAGGTCTCGCTCTTTGGACTTACTCTCTTTAAAAGAACTGTCATCGCGGCATCTGTGGCGATTGTGTTCTACATAAATTCGTATCTCCGTCACGTGATGGCCGACCGAATCGAGCGCGAGGAGGGTTATTCCTATCTCTTCTCCTACGCGGCATCGATCCTGTGGCTGATAATCGTGATGCGTAACTGGTTCCCGGATGTCCTCCTCAACGCGGCGCTTACGTGTTCGATTCTCGGATATGTTCTTATGGAGATCGGCATACGCGCGAAGGACGGGCATTTCAGAATCCAGGGACTGTTCTTTGTCTTCATCGCCATAATCGCGTCGTTTGTGCCGCTTATCGCAGCGGATCAAATGTACTACACCGAAGGTCTTGCCTACCGCATTGTGATTGAAGCGATTGTGATCATCCTTACCTATGCTGTGTTTTACCGTTTCATGAAACAGCTTTCTGCTGATGAAGAGATGAAGCATATCGAGGTCGCTACGGGATTATTTTCAAGCGTGGTGGCTGTGATTGCGATAGTACTTCTTCACCGCGAGGTCTCGATAGTCGCACCGATGTGGATCGTGTTCGCATGGATGCTGCTCGGCATTCTCCTGATAGAGATCGGGCTGATGCTGAAAAATGCATTTTTCCGGATCCAGGGTTATCTTGTGGCATGGATCACACTTATCTGGGCGGTGTACACATACATCCTCTCACCCGGCTGGTATAGTGCCGGTCCATCTTATCTTCTTGTTCAGTTGCTTGTTATCATCGGATTCTTCTACCTTTTCGCAAGGCTTACAATGTCGGCGGGGAGGGAAACATCCGCTTTCTCGGAAACTGAGCGCACCGAGGTCGCGACCGGCAACGGTCCCATGCTCGCGGCGGTTTTTTCGATTGCAGGTACGCTGATTCTGATTCTTACATTGCAGCGGGAACTGGTCTTCGTTCGTCCGCTGTTTATCGCGGTGGCGTGGCTGGCTGTCGCGATCGCTCTCCTGGAGTCGGGTATCGCTTTCAGAAACCGTCCGCTCCGCATCCAGGCGATGGTCATCGTCGGCATCGCCTTTATTTACACATTGTTCCACAACCTTATGCCCGGATTATTTTTCGGGGCATTTTCCGATCGCCTGATAACGCTGCTTCTCTGTGTCGCGGCGATGTATTACATTTACGGACGGATATCCAGTGGCGAAAGACGGAACGCCGACTGGGTGGATTATCCATGGGCGACCGGCACTATCCCATGGCTTGCCGGGATTCTTCTCGCGCTGCTTATCATGCAGGAGATATGGCCGCTATATCCCGCGTGGGTCGGGACGGCGTGGCTGGTCCCGACGATAATTTTCGCGTGGATCGGTCTTCGATTTAAAAGCGCGAATTTCCTTGTCCAGACACTTGTTCTGTCAACAGTCATCTTTGCATGGACGCTCTTCAGGACCATCGCGGGAATGGTGCCGTCATCAGTGGAAGATCAATTCGCGGCTCAACGGCTATATGCGGTCGCGCCGATAATTGTGGTTCTTTATGGAATAGTGGCAATTGTGCTGCGGCAGGGTGTCGGGATAAGCGGTGAGAGACTGGAGCGGTATGTCAGATCAGTCCGCGACATCCTCTCATGGTTCGCGACAATTCTTCTTGTATCGCTCATCACGTCCGAGGTACGGGACATCTCCGGTGTCCTGACAACTGTGCTCTGGATGGCGCTCGCGATAGTGCTGTTTGAGAACGGCAAAAAAATCGGATTCCGGGAATTCGAGTCGCAGGGATATGCGCTTGCAGTTGTGTCATTCAGTCGCGCGATAATGGTAAATCTTCGCGCCACCGACGAGGTTTTCCTTTTCATGAGCGGAAGAACGGCGGCGTTGATCCTTGTTGCGGCTGGATTATATTATCTCTGGCTGCGGCTCCTGCGATCGATTAATGATACATCGGTCGGTATTTCCCCGGAAAAACTCGGCTCGTTCATGAGCTATCTGGGCACTGCCGCGCTGGCGCTTCTCATGTATAAGGAGATCGAACCGCGCGAATGGCTTCCGTCCGCATGGTCGGGGCTTATGCTTGCGATATTCATACTGGGAATAATCATCTGCAACCGCCGCCTGATCTACCAGTCGATGGTGCTGATCATCGCTGTTATTTTCGGGCAGCTATTCACGACTTATTCATACACAGGTATATCGATTAACTGGATAGCAGCAGGTATTACGATAGGTGCGTTGTTTGCAGCGAGAATCATCTGGCAATTTGGGATTAAAAACCGGGAGGATCGTTTCGCTGATGATGACAATGATTCGGATTTCCTTACGGAAAAAAGTCGGCATGTCTTTTCGATCCCGGCTGCGTTAATGCTCGCGGTTCTGATCGGATTGGAATTCCATGGTGAGCGGACAATGTTTATGACTCTAGGGTTCGCGAGTGAGGGGCTTCTCCTGATGATCATGGGATTCGCCCTGAAAGACAGGGTTCTGCGACTGTCCGGGATATTTCTCCTCATTTTCAGCATTCTGAAACTTGCGAGAGACATGTTCATGCTCGATCTCGAAACCCACTACAAGGTCATCGCGCTGGTCGGTATCGGTCTGATACTACTGATAACGGGATGGACATACGCGCATAAACGCGAGCAGGTGCAGAAAAGTTTCATGGATGAGTGATGCTGTAATTATGTAAAACCATGCTGATAAAAAACCGAGATATTCTCGCTACAACCGAATTGAGAACCCATGCCCTGGACATCATCGAAGCCGGTATCAACAGTGTCCTTCCCACAACCATTATGAAGTCGGCAATCCATTACGATCCGGCTAAAAAAGAACTCACCGTAAACGATAATCTTTACTACATCAAAGGAAGGATATTCGTTATCGGTGGCGGGAAACCGTCCGGACTTATGGCGGAGACTCTCGAAAAAATCATCGGTCCTGAAAATATCACGGACGGCTATGTAAACTGCACGACCGTTGATTATTCCACTTCAAAAATTCACATCATGAAAGCGTCTCATCCTGTCCCGGATCAGGATGGAGTCAATGGTGTCCGCATGATGCTGTCGATGAAGGACGAATACAGCATCGATGCGGATGATCTGGTGATATGTTTAATCGCGGGAGGCGGTTCAGCGTTGATGCCATGTCCTGTCGATGGTGTCAGCCTGCGGGACAAACAGGAAATAACGAAACTGCTTGTAAAATCCGGGGCGGATATCCATGAGATCAACACGGTGAGAAAACATCTATCAAAGGTGAAGGGGGGACAATCAGGGGGGTATTTTTCTCCCGCGACGGTTGTTTCATTGATAATTTCCGATGTGATTGGAAATGACCCGGATGTCATCGCGTCGGGTCCGACAACTCCGGATATGTCGACTTTCGCAGACGCTTTTAATGTGTTGAAATCATACAACCTGTTATCCGGTGCGCCTGAGAGTGTTGTGAAACATATTCGTAGAGGAATGGCTGGAGATATCAAGGACACTCCGGAAGTCTTGCACAACTGCAGTAATCACATAATTGGCGACAACATGCTTGCGCTTGAGGCGATGGCATCAAAGGCGAGAGAGCTTGGATTCAATCCATTCATTGCCACCGCTGAGCAGAAAGGCGACACGACAATCGCTGCCGAAAAACATGCGGCGGAAATAATCGATGCGAAATATAAAGGCTACGACGTGATTCTTATCGGCGGCGAGACAACACCAACGCTGCCCGATCCGCACGGGAAAGGCGGACGGAATCAGCATTACGCGGCGGTGTCGATGCTTGCAATGCAGGATTTTTCCGGTGAGTGGGTGGTAGCAAGTGTTGGCACGGACGGTTCCGACTTCCTTCCCGATGTCGCCGGCGCGATTGTCGATAATAACTCACTCGCCGACGCCCGTCGCAGACAGATCGATGTTGAATCGCATCTTGAAACATACGACACCAATACGCTGTTTAAAAAATTGGGTCACTCACTCATAGAAACCGGCAACACGGGAACGAATGTATGTGATATCGTTGTTTATATCATTCTTGGAGGTTTCCAACAATGAGCATAATTGATCAACTATCATCACAGGTCGGCGACCGCTCGGAAGCGGCAAATCTGAAAGTCGGAGCGCAATGCCTGAAACAACCCGCGCTGCTTGCCGATATCGCAGCCGGACTGCAAAGCTCCGACGATAAGCTGGTCGGTGACTGCGCCCAGGTCATGACAATGGTCGCCTCGGAAAAACCCGAGTTGGTTGCGCCCTATGCTGAGGAATTCTCCAAACTTCTCAACCACAAGAAATCATTGGCCCGATGGGAGGGAGCATTTGTACTTGCGCATATCGCGGGAATCAAACCGCTCGTGATTGAAAAGAACCTTGCGAAACTGGATGAGTTAATTCGGAAGGACAGCAGTGTTATCGTGCGGGACTATTCGGTACGGGCGGTCAGTAGTTACGCCGGAACCGGGAAGAAAGCCGCGAAGATTGCATATCCTGTTCTCATAACAGCAACCGAGGTTTTCGACAGCAGGCACTCTCATCTCGCGATGCCGGGACTCGCCGAAATTGCGAGGCTGATTCCGTCCAGGCGGAAAGAAATAACAGGGATCGGCGAAAGTTTCATCGACCACAAACGCGGCATGATCAAAAAAGCTGCAAAGAAGTTGTTGAAGATGGTTGATGGGTTGTAGAAGGATATTGCTTTTGTAAAAACGAGATCGAGGTGCATTCAGGTTGTATTGTAGCATTGGGTCGATTAATATATATCTCCGGTATGCATTCATTGCAGGATAAATTTAGTGAGGTAATTGTAAGATGGAAAAACTACTTGATGCCCTTCGCAAATATGACGCTCTCCAAGATAAGAAAAAAGACGATCAAAAAGATCAGGTTGTTATCAGAACATTACCAGCTCAAGAACCGGATTACTCAAGGAAAAATATCCATGACATCCTTGCAGGTAGTTGTCCTAATACGCCAGGAGCTGAACTTGCGGTTAAATCTGTTTCCGAAACACTAGAGAAGCTAGGCAAAGATAAGTTATATCAGCATCAGGAAGAGGCTATTACATCGATCCTAAATGGAGAAGATATTGTTATTGTATCGCCGACTGCGAGCGGAAAAACACTTTGCTTCAATATTCCAATTCTAGTTGACTTACTCCAAGATAGAGATGCTAAAGCTCTTATGGTTTATCCAATGAAGGCTCTTGCTTATGATCAAAGAGGGCAATTCGAGCTTATCGCTGGTGAGCTGGCAAAAAGGCATAAGCATATCGAATGCTGGTCTTATGACGGTGACACTCCTCCACAAGAGAAGAAATCTATGCGGGATGATCCAGTCCAGGTCCTGATTACTAATCCAGAATATTTACATTTATCCTTTCTAGGTCACTACAACCTCTGGGAAGATAATTTTCTTAGAAAGCTCCGCTACATAGTCATCGATGAAATCCATGAATACAGAGGTTTTTTTGGGACAAATGCGGCTTTAGTATTTCGTCGTTTCCTATATAAACTGCGCCAGCTAGGAGTTAACCCAAGGATAATTTTATGCTCAGCGACTTGCGAGAATCCGGAAGAACACGCCTATAGATTGACTGGTCGAAGGCTCAAATTAATATCCTCCCAATCCGGGTTTAGACCAGAAAGACATTTTGCATTCATTGCTCCTGTTATTCGTGACTATAAATATCATGATATCCATCAGCTTCGTATCATCAATGCTGCCCTTGCATGTCTTGATAGCGGGCTTTCCTCAATAGTATTTTGCCCTTCGCGTCGCTATGTTGAAGACGCAACCAAACGCGCAAGGGTTGAAGCAAAAAAACATCATCTCGATCAAAGCGTTATTGTTCCATATAAAGGCGGATATACAGCTGAAGACAGGCGAGATATTGAGGAAGGCTTACGTACAGGAAAGTATAAGATTGTATTTACAACAAATGCTCTTGAGATTGGAATTGACATCGGCAGGCTTGATGTATGCATCCTAGCTGGTTTCCCTGACAATGTTATGTCTGCCTGGCAACGGATAGGACGTGCAGGTAGAAGCTGGGATCAAACTGCCTATGTGCTTTTTTATGCCTTCAATAATGCTGTTGATCAATTCTTCGCAAAAAATATTGATGCCTTCTTAAATAAGCCATTAGATGAAATATTAATTGGTATAGATAATAGTGAATTAAATGACCATCATCTGCCAATCCTACTCCACGAATCTGGAC
>CBDUUJ010000169.1:0-6373 GCA_965370205.1 uncultured bacterium | reverse complement strand
CCCAATTAAATACCAGAACAGCAGAAATCCCTGATAAAATGCCATCTGCGCCGACCCGATGAATACCAGCATCCCCCCAAGAAGCGCGATTAATCCCAGATATATTCGAAATAAATGATTCCCTCTTGTGTCGTTTGCTTCCAGCAATCGATCCGCAAGCCACAACAGCAGCGGAAACCACACTATCGACTGCAGCAGCGCCATCGATGTGATATGAAAAAGCAGAAACGGCGCACTCTGAAACAATACCGCTCCGAAGTAACTAACTTCCCGCCTGACTCCCCTGCCCCTCAGCCACAAATCCATGAACAAACCAGCCAATACAAAATGAACGATATATGTAATCCCCGCCCAGTAGAAAAAATTACCCGGAAGGTGCATCAGCAAATTCCCCGGATAAAAAAGTCCCGATTCACTCTCGGCAAGCTGCGGCATACCGGCATACAGGTAATGATTCCAGAGCGGAAGAACGCCGTCCCGGATCGACTGGACGTCATACCACTTCAAAGGCAGGTTCAGCCTCGTGACATCCCATCCCGCGAATTGTGAGATCCCCAGAAGTTCAGGCAGAAAGAAAACGCACGGCAGCACGATAAGCAGCGCCCGGAACAAATCGAATCGTCCTGTCGACCGTTTTCTCACGTCGCAATCATATCATGTAACGCGGGCATCCCGATGTTGCTATAATGATAAAAACCCGATTGTATCCTGATGAGGTGCAACCATGACCGTATACACAGATAAAATCACAATATCCACAAAGGGCAACGCCGATATCCTCGATGTCACATCCGGTCTTGCGGAATGCGTGGACAAATCCGGAGTCTCCAACGGGATCGCCAACATTTTCTGCGCGGGATCGACAGGAGGGCTGACCACTACCGAATTCGAACCCGGCGCGATTCGGGATCTCCAGGAATTCCTCGATCTCAATATGCCCCCGACACCGCCCGGTCCGCCATGGGGAGGGTATTTCCACCACGAGACCTGGCACGACGACAACGGGCACGCGCATCTTCGGTCGAGCGTGATCGGTTCCGACATCACCGTGCCGATCAGAAACGGTCGACCGGTCCACGGCACATGGCAGCAGGTGATCTTTATCGATTTCGACACCCGCCCACGAAACCGGTCGCTGGAAGTAACGATAATCGGGGAGTGATCCCCTGAAATTAAAATTGCATGGTAAAATTAGGATATCGTTATTATCAGATATGTTAACCATACAAATTTTCCTGATTTCAGGACACATAAACGAACTCGAGGAGGAGTTGCAATGCGTTTTATGATTTTCTTCCTGGTAATTTTATTTGCGTTGGTTATTTCAGCTTGTTCAGGATCAGGCTCCGTTGATCCCATCACAAACCCCAATCCAGAACAGGAGACCAGCCTGTCTGATAACCGTGGACAATCATCCGGCTCAAATCGTTACATGCTCGGACTCTGGGACATCCAGGTCTCAGCCGACCATACTAACTTCGAAATCACCCCGCTTCGTGACGTGGAGATGCACTTGAACGTCACAAAGGTCCTCGAAATCTCGAACTGGAAAAATTTCCTGGAAATCGAGAACATCTACAAATCCGGCAATGAAATATTCGGAAAACTTATTCTTAATCATCCTTACCCGAAAAACCTGAAGATGAGCGCATTCGACGTGCGCGCGATTTTCATCTCGACAGCCGACTACACCTTCCCGGAAAGCGGCAGGAGCATTACCTGGACAGGTGATACCCCCAGGTTATTGCAGGCTCGTGGGTATACATCTTTGTTCAACCCGACAGAATTCCCTGAAGATTCGGCATTGCCGTCGATACTAAAATATTTCACCGGTGAATACGCGACAAGTGATGGTTTGACATCCACTCTGAACCCATATCTTTCATTTCTTGATTTTGACCAGAGAAATTATTTTCAACCCAAGAAAGAGTCCAGTTGGTTCAGACTAAAGGTGCCGGACGGGCCGTTCGGGTTTGGTTACGCGGTCGATGCTAACTGGGTTCCGGTCGACGGCGAGATCGTGAATCCTGTCGAGGATTTCCCCGAGGAAGCCAACTGCCGTGAAGCATATTTTATTGAGGTCAGGACGGGCTTCGAAATTACTGAAGAGCCCGGCAGCTCAGCTCTGATCGAAGTTAAGGTGTACGATCACCAGGGTCTTGATACCATAGAATCAGTCACGGTTGAAGCACCCGATTTTTTTGCAGGTACGATCGAACTGTATTACGTGGATGGTGACATAGAGAACGGTTTCAACTATTCGGGCACGATAATGAACGAGCTTGGCACCGGCTACGGTGAGTATCCTGTCCTGGTCAGGGTTGTGGATACCGAAACCGATGTAAACCTGGGCGTTGTCGACTGTTGGCAGGTCACGAATGTCAATATCCACGACGGATGGGTTAGGACTTTATCCCACTCAAGAGACGAAATGGCCATGAGCGATACCGGGGAATTCTTTATTCCGTCGGGGATTTTTGGTTCCACCGATCTGGATCCCGGTTCCGGTTACGATATCTACGAATCGTCAGGATCCTCGGATGCAGCGCTGATCAAACTTGACGCCGACGGCTACTATCTTTCGGGACTCTCCTGGGGCGGGCTCAGCAGTGACAGCTGCGATCTGGTTGCACTGGACAGTTCCGGTGGAATTCTCCTGACTGGACAAATCGACGGCTATGCCGATCTCGATCCCGGACCGGAAGTCGATGAGCACGGTGTCGAAGAAGGTAAAAGTACATACCTTTCAAAATTAAATGCCTCCGGGGAGTACCAATGGGGATATGCATGGCCTTATAATTTACCGCTGGATTCAGGTAACTATTACCCCATCGATTCAGTCATAGCCAACGGGTCGGATGATGTTTACATCGTGGGTGATTTCAGGTCATCGAGAGACCTCGACCCCGGTCCGGGTGAAGACCTGGTAATATCTGATGGTAGAGGGATATTTGCGTCGAAATTCAACTCTGACGGGAACTACATCTGGGGTATCAAACTTGAAGAGGATAACTTCCCAATCCATTGGCACGTAGGTGACATAGCCTGCGATTCAGAAGGCAATCTATATATTGATTTAATGAATTCTGCTTCTAGCCTATATAGTTGCTACCTGATAAAGGTCAGCATCAACGGTGACATTGACTGGACACAAAGCTGGCTAAGTGAAGAATGGCTGTCAATCGGCGAGTTCAAAATCGATCCGTCCGATAACCTTTATATATGTGGCAGTTATGCAGGCGAGGTTGACTTCGATCCCGGTCCGGATGTCGACCTTCACACATCGATATGGCATGAATGCGGTCTTTATTTTAGCTGGGATATGTTCACAACACGACTCGATACAAGTGGTAACCATGCCTGGACCACTACATGGGGCACACCAACAACAGATAAGTTACATGGGATCGATTTCGAATCCGATGGAAAAATATTGATGGTCGGTGTGTACAACAGCAGGCGGATCGGCTTCAACTGGGTCGTAGGCGTGTATGTCTGGGAGGTCTATATCGCAAGGCTCGATCAGGATGGTTCGCTCACATGGTCAACTAGCTGGACTGATTTCGACTCGGCGTTACCCACCGCGGTGTTTTCCGGGCTGTCTGACGATATATATATCGCCGGGGAACTCAATGGCTCTGCGGATTTCGATCCGGGTGACGGTATCGAGGAGCACAGTTGGTATGAGGGTGGTACATTCCTCATGAATCTCAATTCCGACGGTACCTGGTAATGATGTAAAAGAATCTGTGCGGTTGTTGTAATGTTCAAACCGTGCTCCCGAGAGGATCAGGGGCAGTTTTTTCATCTTGGAGCAGGTGATCTTCATCGATTTCGACACCCGCCCGCGAAACCGGTCGCTCGAAGTGACAATAATCGGGGAGTGACGCCTTTGTGGTAATGGAATTTTGTTGTAGAATGTAGATGTTATTCATTACTATATCCTGATTAAGGCAAGGGAATCATGCGTTTTCGGGCATGGAGATTTTCACCGGGTTCGATATAATAGGAGTTTTTCGTGGAGTTTGACTATTGCGCGGGGAGCATGCTTGTGATCTGTCTTGATATCGGGGAAGGTGAAAATCTTGAAGTTGAGCTTTACAATGAAGGCATGGAACTTTTTCACAGCGGCACCATAACGGAAACCGATATCGCTGTGACGGTCCGGACCGCGTATCACGGCGACGCCCAGACCTATTTCATGAAAGTTTTTTCGGACGATGGCACGATACACGAATATGACCTCCATCCGCTGCGATGGCCGACCTGGAGCCAGGGTTTTACCTATTATGAGACCGAACCGAATAGTTCAACCGGCACCTCAGATGATATAAGCATTGATTACGATCCCGACCTGGATGAAAATAACTACACCGGTGTGAAAGAATCTGGAGACAGCATGGATTGGTATAAACTGCAAACCCCATCCGACGGCATCCTGCTGATCCACGCAGCCGATTTTGATAATGCGCCCAATGAAGAGGAATACTTCACGCTCTACGATTCATCCCTTGCCCAGCTCGAAACCGGCACGATCTGGTACCAGGACGGAAGTATTATATTAAGCTCAGGCGGGGTAGTTGCGACCGGAACGTACTATGTGAAGCTACAAGCCAACACCTGGACCCATCGGTATGTCATCGAGCCGGAACTGATTGTGGAATAAATTTATTGGAAGCACCTTTGGAGATCATGACATGAATCGATGGACAATATTACTCGTGGTGATTGCTGTTGCAGCATTTGTCGCGACAGGCTGCTTCGGGAGTGGACGAAGTTCAATGGTGGTAACCGTCGGTTTCGGCTGGGCACGGACCTGGGGTGGGGACAACTTCAACATGGGCACAGCAGTTGCCACTGACAGCGCCGGCAATGTCTACGTAACGGGTATGTTCAGTGGTACAGTCGATTTCGATCCAGGCAGCGGTGATAATTACATCTCGAATGATGATTACGATATCTTCCTGAGCAAGTTCGATTCATCGGGAAACTTCGAATGGGTGCGGACCTGGGGTGGATCATCGAATGATTTTAGCTTTGCAGTTGCCGTTGACGGCCTTGGGAATGTCTACGTTACCGGCTTTTACATGGACACAGTCGATTTCGACCCCGGTGGCGGTGATCTGCATACAAACTATGGTCATGGAGATGCCTTCCTGAGCAAGTTCGATTCATTGGGTAACTTTAAGTGGGCGCGGACTTGGGGTGGATCAGCGGATGATCGTAGCCAGGGAATTGCTGCTGACGGCTCCGGGAATGTCTACGTTACGGGTTATTTCTCCGACACAGTCGATTTCGATCCAGGCAGCGGTGATAATTACATCTCGAATGATGATTACGATGTCTTCCTGAGCAAGTTCGATTCATCGGGTAACTTCGAATGGGCGGTTACCTGGAGCGGGATAGAATATGATTGTAGCTATAGCGTAGCCATTGACGGCTCCGGGAATGTCTACGTTACGGGTTATTTCTCCGGCACAGTCGATTTCGACCCCGGCAGCGGCGATCCGCACACATCGAATGGGGAGGAGGATGCCTTTCTGAGTAAGTTCGATTCATCAGGTAACTTCGAGTGGGCACGGACCTGGGGTGGATCATTGTCTGATAAAAGCTTTCCAGTTGCCACTGACGGCTCCGGGAATGTCTACGTTACCGGCTATTACCAGGACACAGTCGATTTCGATCCCGATGGCGGTGATCCGCACACATCGAATGGGGAGAAGGATACCTTCCTGAGCAAGTTCGATTCATTGGGTAACTTCAAGTGGGCACGGACCTGGGGTGGATCATCGTCAGATAAAAGCTTTGCAGTTACCACTGACGACCCTGGGAATGTCTACGTTTCGGGCCATTATCAGGACACAGTCGATTTCGATCCCGGCGGCGGTGATCCGCACACATCGAATGGTATGTGTGATGTCTTCCTGAGCAAATTCAATTCATCAGGCAGTTTCGAATGGGTACATACCTGGGGTGGGTCAACCTATGATCTTGGCTATGGAGCTGCCGCTGACAGTTCCGGGAATATCTACGTTATGGGCAAATTCCAGGGCACAGTCGATTTCGCTCCAACCGACCCGCCCAGCAACGAGAATCCGGATGAACATACTGCAAACGGATATTCAGATATATTCCTGATCAAGTTCCTTCCGGATGGCTGCCAGTAAGATTCCATACCTCTCGTGGATCACTCTCGAACGATCGATGGAATAGAAAAAAAAGAGGTCTTTTCAGTTCCACATATTTCGATAATGGTTCCCTACCTTCTCCTGAATAAACAATTCGGGAAGTAATTCCTCACCATAAATTATTGGATACCAATAAAAATCTAATTTGTTAGCTTAAGTTGTGTTAAACTTGCACCACGATCACA
>CBDUUJ010000168.1:0-6380 GCA_965370205.1 uncultured bacterium | reverse complement strand
GGAAGGCGGTTGATGTTGAAATAATCGATTACGTAATCGAGCACAAAATCGACGGGCTTGCGGTGAGCATTACATACGAGAACGGCGAACTGGTTCTTGGCGCAACTCGCGGCGATGGCACACAGGGCGAAAATATCACGGTCAATGTAAAAACAATCGGGTCAATCCCGCTTAAAATCGACCATTCAGGCACTCTCATTGTACAGGGCGAAGTATTTATCGGCACATCGGATTTTCTGAAATTCAACCACGAACAGGAGGAGATGGGCGAGCGGACCTACGCAAATCCGCGCAACACCGCAGCCGGGAGTTTACGGCAGCTCGACAGCCGTGTCACCGCCACCCGTCCGCTCGACTGTTTCATGCACTCGATCCGGAATTACAGCGATCTCGGTCTGACACACCACCACGATGCGCTTGAATTTATGGATAAACTCGGATTCAAGGGAACTCCATTCCGTGCGGTAGTTCATGGAATCGATGAGGTCATCCAAATCTGCGACGAGCAGCATTCCGTTCGCGACAAACTCGACTACGGAATCGACGGCCTGGTCGTAAAAGTCGATGAATTCAGGCTCCGGGAGATCGCAGGAAATGTCGCGCGCGCGCCCAGATGGTCGATCGCGTTTAAATATCCGCCGACCGAAGGCACGACAATCGTGCTCGATATTCGCGCGAGTGTCGGACGGACCGGAACACTCACGCCGGTCGCGACATTCGAGCCGCTGCTCCTCGACGGGTCCACGGTCACGCACGCGTCGCTCTATAACCTGGACGAAATCGAGCGGAAAGATATCCGCGTGGGAGACCGGGTCGTGATCGCAAAAGGCGGCGACGTGATCCCGAAAGTCATCAAGGTTCTGGACGCCGAATCGTCGGAGCATCAAAACCGACAGAAATTCAGGATGCCTGAAAAATGTCCGATTTGTGGTTCATCGGTCGTGAAGGACCCCGACGGCGTTATTTATAAATGTGTATCGAACGACTGCCGCGCCGTTCTGCAGAGACGGATCGAGCATTATGCGTCGAAAGGCTCGATGCGTATCGAGGGCATGGGTCCGAAAATAGTAGAACGATTTCTGGATGCAGGATTGATTAAAGATATCCCAGACCTCTACACGCTCGATTACAGCGAGATCGCATCGATGCCCGGATTCGGCGAAAAATCCGCTGAGAATTTGAGGGAAGAAATCGAAGGATCAAAAGTACAGTCGCTCTGGAGATTGATCCATGGTCTATCGATTCCGGGAGTCGGCGCGGAGGTCGCCAAGCTGCTCGTGAATGAACTCGGAAGCTATGAGGCCATCACGGTTGCGGATGAAGAAACACTCGCGGAAATAAACGGAATAGGTCCAATACTAGCCCAGAATATTTACTCATTCTTCCGCGATGCTGATAAATTAAATCTTCTCGAAAGCCTGATAAAAGCCGGGTTGCAGGCATTTTCCGAAGCGCATGAAAAACCTGAACCATCCACTGAATCCGGTGGTCCTTTCGCAGGAAAAACCATTGTATTGACCGGATCGCTCCGGAATTTCACACGTGATGAGATGAAGGAAAAACTCGCTCTCGCGGGAGCGAAAGTGTCAGGAAGCGTCTCGAGTAAAACGGATTACGTGATCACAGGCGACAATCCCGGCAGCAAGTTCAATAAGGCCCAGAAGCTGGGAGTCGCGATCCTGACCGAGGACGAAGCTCTAAAGATGTTATTAATTAACCCGTAGAACAGCACGGCAGTGCGTCTCTGAAGATGTTATTAAATAGCCCGTAGAACAGCACGGCAGTGCGTCTCTGAAGATATTATTAAATAGCCCGTAGCACAGCACGGCAGTGCGTCTTTTTCCATATTTGAGAGCCTGATAACGCACTGCCGTGCTGTTCTACGGGTTGGTATCTTTCGTATTATCTTTCGATATTTTATAAACCGATCTGGTTTCCGTACCGTCTGTCCTGTATTATTAATGAGAATTAATCATGAAGAATCAGGGATGAGATAACATGAGAAGATTCATCTGGATAATAGTCATCCTTATGCCGCTCATTTTTGGGAATATCCTGGCGGCACAGGAAAGCGACGCTGAATCAGCCGATGAAACCGGCTCGCCAATCGACGGCACATGGATCACGCAGTCGGGCAACCTTGTGGAGCTTGAGCTGGACGGAACCGATGTCGATCTCTACTTCCCCGAGTACGCGCGAACGAAATCCGCCACATTCAACGGCAGCGTGCTCGTTTACGTGACTCACTACAACGATCCGGATGTCGAGGAATGCTACGTTAACGTTCCCGAAAGCGAACGCCGGGTCTGCGAGAGGTTCATTCATCGCGGCGATCCCCGTCACAGGTTCACCCTCACTCTCTCGGAGGATGGGATGGTTCTTGCCGGGATCAAGGAGATCAATGTTCTCCAGTGCGAATGGGAAACCAACGAGAATGGAAATTTTTACAATCATAAATCGATCGGATACCGATGGGAATATCACTCCGATTACCAGTGGCGTCGGTCGGACTGCAGCTTCAGCGATCTCCCGCCGCTGGACGGCAACGCGCTTGATAGATACAATCTAGTCACACAAATACTCGACCGCTACGAGCTGACCGATGAATTCTCTCTCGGCGATTTCAATATCAGGGAAAGAATCAGGTTCAATTATATTCAGGATTATCTGGACGCCGACACGGGTGTTTTCGTGCCTTTCAGCGAGGCGTACGATCACCAGCATATCGAACCCCTGGACGGTCGGGTTTATCTGGATGAGGAATCCGGAAAATATATAATCGAACTTTACCCGTACTCGTTCGAAACATATGTCACTTTATTAAGCGGATTGACAATGCTCTGTCACCAGCTTCAGGCGCTTGAATCATCCGATCGGGAATTGGAAATTCCTACAACGCAGATGGAGATCGACAGCGTGAATTACGTATGGAGCCACCGACAGGCGCTTTGTTCGATTGAGGACGATAATTTCGATCATCATATCGATTTCATCTCAAGAGCGCTTCAGTACAGGGCTATGAGTGAATGATGTTACACGCACCTCCAAGCTCGAAGACTCGCTTGTAGGTGGCACCCGGTTTTTTTTGTTTTAATGAGAGAGTCACCATAAGGAGAAACACCTACAAGCTCGAAGACTCGCTTGTAGGCGGCACCGGGGTTTTTTTCTGCTCAATAGAAAAGAAAAACGAGGAAAATACACGAACTCCGGTACCCCACCCTTTAGGGTGGGTGAGTGCAAATACCGTAATATTTATAAATAAACAAAACATCCGATAAATGACTGAACTCGATATCAGCTTCATAACCGTAAATTACCGCACATCCGACCTGGTCGACCGGCTCATTTCCTCCATCCGAAAATTCCCGCCCCCCTGCACGCATGAGATCATCGTTATCGACAACGATTCACAGGATAATTCTGTTGAACATATTAAAAAATCGCATCCCGACGTGACTCTTATCCCTCTTGAAAAAAACATCGGGTTCGGATGCGGCAACAATCGCGGCGCCGAAATATCGAGTGGAAGAATCCTGGTCCTGATCAATCCCGACTGTGAGATCAGCGAGGAAAGTTTCGCGAGTGGGGTCGAATATCTGGATCGGAATCCCGACGTGGGCATCCTCGGTTTGAAAATATTCACCCATGAGGGAGTGCTCGAACAGTCGGCGCGCGGATTCCCCGACCCGTCCACCGGGCTTTTCGGAAGGTCGACGTTCCTCGGTAAAATCGCCCAGAAATTCGGAAAGGCCGGAAAAGGCGGGGTGGCGGGAAAAAACCTGATGGTCGATCCCGACGCTACCGAACCTTACGATGTCGACTGGGTATCCGGAGCTTTAATGATGATCCGCCGCGAATGCTGGGACGCGATCGGGGGATTCGACGAGGATTATTTCATGTACTGGGAGGATGCCGATCTCTGCTATCGCGCGAAAAAAGCGGGATTAAGGACAGTGTATTTCCCCGGCTCATCCGTTATACACCGTCCGGGATCAAGCTCCTCGAAAGATCCGGCTCCGGCGATCAAATGGTTCCATGAGGCCGCATACCTTTACATCTGCAAGAACGTTTCGCCCGGCCCGTCGCTTCTTCGCGGTTTCGCGTGGTGCGCACTTAATATGAGAGCGAAAATCCTGATTGCAAGAGCACGGAAAAAGAAGTCCCGGACTGAATCCAGCTAGATTGATCATGCTCTCCTGCCTGCAAATATTCCAGGAATCCGCGCCAACCGGAATTCCCGCATGGCTGACCCACGGTCCCCTGCCCGTCTTCCTGATCGTTCTGGTCGTACTGGTTCTGCTGTATCTCTGGGTAAATTACCGGCTTAAACGAGTCCAGAGACAGCTTCACGAGCTGGGTGAATCCTATTTTGAAAAGGAGCGGGTTATTCTCAACGATTATAAAAGCGGGCGGATCACCCATAGCGAGTACCGGAAGAAGCACATAGAGCTTGTCGACGGCATGCGTTCTGACAGCAGGAAAATCACGGACGGTCCCACGTAGTGAGTACTGATCCGGAAAATAGTAACGACCGGTTAAAAATCGGTTTTATCACCATCGGCTGCCGCGCGAACCAGGCGGATACCGCACGGATGATCTCACGGCTTCGATCCCTGGCTGTTGATGTCGATCCGTGGGATTCATCCGCTCAAACCTGCGACCTGATTATTGTCAACACCTGCGCGGTTACGTCAAAAGCCGAAGCGGATGCCAGGAAGCTCATCAGACGCAGCAAACGCGCTCATCCCGAATCCCGGATCGTCGTGACCGGATGCGCGGCGCAGGTCGAACCGGATAAGTGGTCGGAAATGCCGGAGGTGGACTGTGTTGTCGGGATTACCGAAAGGGACGAAATCGAAAAATATCTTCCTCTCCATGAAGATTCAGCGCTTTCAAAAGTTACAAAACCATCCGGCGGAGTCGACGGACCCACCCCGCTTCACGGACATCGTTCAAGGCCGTTTCTGAAAATCCAGGACGGCTGCACACGCGGATGCGCCTACTGTATCGTTCCAAGAGCGCGGGGACCCGAGCGTTCCCGCTCTCCGGAATTGGTACGGGAGGATATTCAACGGTTTTCAGAAGCCGGTTACGGCGAGATCGTGCTGACCGGGGTCCATCTCGGACGCTGGGGTCGGGATATCGGCACCGACCTAAGCGAACTCCTGGATATTCTGGAAAACATTGACACCGGCATCCGCATCAGGCTGAGTTCCCTTGAGCCGATGGACCTTACCCCGACTCTGATAAAAAGGATCGTCACGCATCCCGTAATCTGTCCTCACCTGCATATCCCTCTCCAGTCAGGCGATCAGGGGATTCTGGACTCGATGGGTCGCGATCATACTCTCAGGCATTACACCGACCTTCTCGAAGCAGCCGTGGGTATCGAACCGGATATCGCACTCGGAACCGATCTGATGGTCGGATTTCCGGGCGAAAATAATAAATCGCATAAAAACACATTGGATTTCATTAAATCCCTTCCCCTTACCTACCTCCATATTTTCACCTACTCCCCAAGAGCGCTCACAAGAGCGGCAGATATGCCGAATCGCCCGACCGGACCCGTGGTTCGCGATCGCATGAAGGATCTGAAGGCTGTCGATAACGGGAAGCGCATGGCTTTTCAGAAATCCCAGAATGGGAAGATCCGCCCGTTCCTGATCGAGTCGCCCACCGCATCAAATCGAATAACAGCCCTCAGCGACAACTATCTGCGAATAATTGTAAAGGATTCAGAAGTAATAAATTGTATCGGTCAAGTGGTTCCTCTGGAAATTGACATTAATAATGATACCTGATTAAGGATCATTCGGGAAAGTGCTGAAAAAAATCCCGGTTAATCCAATAATAGGATACTCTGATGATTAATGGATTTAGAGTATATGTTTCCAAAGGAACGCTCCGATTAGCTCTTCTTGAATACGGTGAAGAACCCGTAACGGAAGAAATAATTTGCGCGACTCTGGAGGAGCTTAAGGTTAAATTATTCGATAGAGCCATAATTGCTGATGCGCTCGGCAAAGGAGAACAAACCAGCATTGAAGTGTCAAATCTTCCGCTGGCCAGCCTTCCCAGCGCCTGCTGGGTCGATGTCGATCATGAACAGAACGCGGCGTATGTCAATGTATACCCTCCTCTGGAATCAAGTAAATTCGTGACTGAGAGAGATGTACTGAATGAACTTAAACAGGCAGGCTGCGGAGAATACTTTAAATTCAATGACATTATCAAGAGGAGTCTGGAATCCCAAAGAAAATCCAAATCACCGGCTGTATTCAAGGCGGCTGAACACAGAGACGCAGAGATCCTTATGGAGATCGCTGAGAATCGCCGAACGGCATACGTGACCTACCCCCATTCATGGGGCGGAGAAA
>CBDUUJ010000167.1:0-6432 GCA_965370205.1 uncultured bacterium | reverse complement strand
ATTGGGAGCTTGTTCTTAACCTTGGCTCCACCGAGAACCACAACGTAAGGCCTCTTCACATCCTCAGTCAGCAATGTGTCCAGATGTTTAAGCTCGTCATGAAGCAGGAAGCCGGCATAGTGCGGCAGGAGCCTGGCGACCCCGTCAACACTGGAATGAGCGCGGTGACTGGTTCCGAACGCGTCGTTGACATAGATATCCGCAAGCCTGGCATACGCTTTCGACAGTTCCGGATCGTTTTTTGTCTCGCCAGGCCAGAAGCGGGTATTTTCAAGTACTGCGATCTCACCGGGACCAACCTGATCGAGAGCTTCCGGCGCATCACCATCAAGATATTCGGCAATCAGAGGAACTTCCCCGCCGACCAGGTCCGCGAGACGCGTTGCCACCGGCGCCAGGCTCAGCTCAGGCACAACCTGACCCTTTGGACGTCCCAGATGGCTGGTCACAAAAACCCGCGCGCCACGGTCGAGCAGGTTGTGAACCGTGCGGAGACTGGCAAGTATGCGGGTTTCGTCGGTGATATTCCCCTCATCATCCAGCGGAACGTTGTAGTCGCATCGCAGAAAAATACGTTTCCCCTGGACATCGGCATCCTTGACATGCGGAAGTTGTATCATTTGCAGATTTCCTCCATTTATTTACAAATTGACAGCGGACTCCACCCGAATCCGTTTCCAATTCCAATAAATCACAAGCCCTTTTCTACCATGTGCGTAAGCACATCCACAAGAGCTTCAGTATATCCCCATTCATTATCGTACCATCCAAGAGTCTTTACAAGCCGTCCGCCCATGACCTGGGTCAGGCCGGAATCGAAAATGCAGGAGTAGACCGTCTTTTCATGGTCGCTCGATACCGTGGGATCGGTTTCATATTTAATGACACCTTTCATCCAGCCTTCCGACGCTTCCCGATATTTCGCGTTGATCTCCTCGGCGGATGTCTCCCTGTCCACCCAGCATGTGAGGTCCACGAAACTGACTGTCGGAGTCGGGACACGTATCGCATATCCCGTTAATTTCCCCTGAAGCTGCGGAAGCACCAGTCCGACGGCTTTAGCGGCGCCGGTCGTTGTCGGGATCATATTGCAGGCGCATGCACGGGCGCGACGAAGGTCCTTGTGGGAGTTATCGAGAATGTTCTGCGACGCGGTGTAGGCGTGAATGGTCAGCATAAGACCGCAATTTATCCCGAACTCCCTGTCCAGAACCGTGGCCATTGGAGCAAGGCAGTTGGTCGTGCAACTGGCATTCGAGACAATCATGTGTTTCGACGGATCGTATAGTTCGTGGTTGATTCCCCAGACAACTGTAAGGTCCGGACCCTCACCTTTTCCCGGAGCCGAGATAAACACTTTCTTCGCTCCGGATTCAATATGCTTCATGCAGTCGACGCGCTTGGTGAATTTACCGGTCGCTTCAACAGCGACATCGACTCCGAGGTCCTTCCAGGGCAGCTCGGACGGATCATTGCAGATAAGACATTTTATGGTCTTACCGATATCGGGAAGCCTTATCTCATCGGCCTCCTCATCGTACTCGCAGTCGAACTGATGGTAGACGGTGTCGTACCTCAGCATGTGCCCCTTGACTTTCGTGCTGGACCTTGAGTTGATCGCGACAATGTCCCAGGGAACTTCCTCCCCCCTGCGAATTCTATCTGCCCAGATCCGCAGGATGAGACGTCCTATTCGTCCAAATCCATTGATTCCAATTTTTGCAGTCATGTATTTCTCCTCCGGGATATTTAAATTGCTTACTGTTTAATATCATCCGGTAGTACCCGTATGATTCATGGGTTATTTTCCGATATCCCGGTGAATTACATTTACCTCGTAGCCCTGCTTTCTCAAAAAATCCCCGATTTTTTTCGCGATATAAACGCTCCGATGGTGTCCCCCGGTGCAACCTATGGCAACATTCAATCGAAGCCTGCCCTCCTCGCTGAAAAGCGGAACCAGCCATGTCAGAAGCCTGTCGATATGCTCAACAAACTCGCTGCATTCCACGGCTCTTTCAATAAAATTGCCGACCTCCTCATCAAGCCCGGTCAGGTCCTTTAATTCCGGCTCATAGAATGGATTTGGAAGGAACCGGACATCGAAAACGTAATCCGGATCGAGCGGGATTCCATGTTTATATCCGAATGAGAGGACACGTATGCTGGTTTTGGGTTTCTCGCGCTCGGCAGAAATGTAGGATTCCACATGCCTCCTGAGGTCGGCCGATTTCATGTTGGATGTATCGAGGTTGAAATCCGCTTCCTCTTCAACCTTTGCGAGAAGAGCGCGCTCTCGTTCCAGTGTCGCTTTCAACTGCTCGCCGGGGATGGCAAGTGGATGTTCGCGGCGGGTCTCCTTGTATCTGCGGACCAGGATATGATCCTTCGCGTCAAGGAAAATGATTTTTACATCATAACCCGCATTTTTCAGCCCCAGGACATTTTCAAGAAGACCCTCGAAGAATTCCCTTGCGCGGATATCGATCACAACCGCCATACCGGCGAAACTTGCGCCGCTTGACGGACCTGCAAGGCACAGAGTGATGAATCTGTCGAGTAACTGGGGAGGCAGATTGTCTATAGTGAAATAGTTGGCGTCCTCAAACACGCGCAGGACACTGGATTTTCCTGCGCCGGACATGCCTGTGATGATCACGATAGCCGGTGAACGAGCCGCATCCGGACGAGTCGACTCGCCTCCGGGCTGCATTTCAGGTAGTGGTATCATGCCCCGGTAAGGCCATATGTGGCCGGGTTTATAAAGGAAACGGCATTATAGCATAAAGGGGATTTACAACCTAGAATTAATTCAGTTTAAGTACCGATATTCAGGCTAAAAAATCAAGTATTACTCCTGCCACTCAATTCCCTCATGTTTTAACAGCCGTCTTTTCTCCTCGAGGCTTTTATCATCGACTCCACCGCCGAAGCCGCCGATTTTACTACCGGATGCCAGAATACGGTGGCAGGGAATGATAATCGGCACAGGATTATTCCTGACGGCCTGCCCGACCGCACGGGAGGCTTTCGGCTTGCCGATCTGTTTCGCGAGATCGCCATAGGATTTTGACTTTCCATAGGGAACTCCGGAGATGGCTTTCCATACTTCCATCTGGAATTCAGTTCCCTTCAAAGCCGCCTTAACAGTGAATTTGCTTCGCTTCCCGGAATGATATTCGCCAAGCTCACGCCTGAGACGTTCCAGATTTCTCCTGGCCGCCGCTCCCACTTTCAAATCGGCGATATCCGGAAGATCGCGCTCCACCTTATCCCTGTCGGACGACCAGATAAGCATAATAATGCCTTCATCACTGGCGATCGCCCCGTACCATCTATTGCTTTCCAGCCAGATCATTGCGCCCTGAGTCATCATGTCGTTCTAAGCCCCTTTCTTCTTTGCTGATTTTCGGCCTCGCTGAAACCCGAACATTTTTGAAAGATATCTGCCGGTATGACTCTCCGGATTTCGAGCTATCTCCCTGGGAGTTCCCTCGGCCACCAGGTATCCTCCATCGTCACCACCTTCAGGACCCAGATCGATAACATAGTCTGCGGCGACGACCACATCGAGGTTATGCTCGATCACCACGACCGTATTGCCCATATCCACCAGTCTCTGCAGAACAGTCAGCAGTTTCTCGACATCGAAATAATGAAGCCCCGTGGTCGGCTCATCAAGAATATATAAAACCCTCCCCTGTTTCTTTTTCGCCAGTTCCGAAGCTAATTTTACCCTCTGCGCCTCACCGCCGGATAATGTCGGGGCGGGCTGACCGAGTCGAATATATCCCAGACCGACATCCCGGATCAGTTCGAGACGCTCGGAGATCGCCCTGTGAGCCGAGAAAAATTCCACGGCGGTATCGACCGTCATCGAGAGAACGTCATGGATATTTTTTCCCCTGTACTTGATCTCAAGCGTCTCGCGGTTATATCTCCTGCCGCCGCATGTTTCGCATTGCACATACACGTCGGGAAGAAAATGCATCTCGATTTTCAGCATCCCGTCGCCGGAGCATCGCGCGCATCTGCCGCCCCGCACATTGAAACTGAAACGTCCCGGAGTATATCCCCGCGCCTTCGCCTCGGGAGTGCCTGCGAACAGGACCCGGATTTTATCGAAGGTCTTTGTGTATGTCACGGGATTCGACCTGGGCGTTCTGCCGATCGGCGACTGGTCGACAACGATCCCCGCGTCGATATGTTCCAGGCCGCCAATGCCGTCGCACAGCCCGGGTTTATCGGTGCGGATGCCGAACTCATGCGCAAGGTTCCTCCAGAGCGTTTCATTTACAAGACTGGATTTTCCGCTTCCCGAAACGCCTGTAACGGCAATGAATGTCCCGAGCGGGAACGCGATATCCATTCCCTTGAGATTGTTATGGCGCGGTTTTTTTACAACCAGTTGTTTTCCATTGCCCGGACGGATCACTCTTTTCAGCAGCTTTGCAGCATTGCTTTTATGATTCAGGAATTTACCTGTCGGGCTGTCATTGGCGGCTTCGATATCCTCAGGCGTACCCTGCCCGACAATTTCACCGCCATGAACGCCCGCGCCGGGTCCGAGGTCAATGACATGATCAGCCGCACGGATAGTGTTCTCGTCATGCTCGACCACGATTACAGTGTTTCCGATATCCCTGAGACCTTTCAGGGTTGCAATCAGTCTCGCGTTGTCCCGCTGGTGAAGGCCGATCGACGGTTCGTCCAGAATATACAGCACGCCGGCAAGATTGCTGCCGATCTGGGTCGCGAGACGGATTCGCTGGCTCTCGCCGCTGGAGAGCGTCCGCGCCGTCCGAGAGAGGGTGATATAGGAAAGCCCGACATCGTTGAGGAAATTCAGACGCGCGATTATCTCCTTCAGAATCCTCTCCCCGACCTTACTCTGAAATGATGTCAGCTTGATGGAACTTATGAAATCAAGACTCTTATGTATCGCAAGATCGGTGATCTCGGTTATATTCCTGTCGCCCACCGTAACGGCCAGCGCGACCTCCTTCAGACGCTGCCCATTGCATTCGGGACATGGACGGTCGCTCATATACATCTCGAGGATGTTTCTGACATAATCGGAAGTCGTTTCGCGATATCTTGTCTGAAGGTAATCCTGGATACCATTGAAAGTAAATCGACCCCTGCGCTTCCTGCCCTCGACATTATGCCAGGTGAAGCGGACCTTTACCGACTGTCCGCCATAGATAAGCGCATCTACGGATTCCCTGTCCTGATCCTTGAGAGGTATGTACGGATCAATTTCAAGCTGATACGCCGCCGCGTGAATCATGCTGGTAAGATATCCCGACGAGGTTCCACGCCAGGGAAGAATGGCATCCTCGACCAGCGATTTATTCAGATCGATAACAAGGTCGGGATCGATTTCCTTGAGAGTTCCCAGTCCGCTGCATTTTTCGCATGCGCCGTAGGGTGAATTGAAACTGAAAAGTTTTGGAGTTATTTCGGGAAGCGAGATCGCGCAATCGTCGCATGCGAATCGAGTGCTGAAAAGCTCATCATCATCGGAATCGGGATCGAGAATAATGACCATCCCGTCGGCGCGGTCCAGGCTCAGCTCGACCGACTCGGTCAGCCGCTGCTTTATTGAATCCTTAACCTTCAGGCGGTCGACGACAATATCTATCGAGTGAATACCATAGCGTTCCATTTCGATGTCGTCAGTGAGAAGATAAATTTCGCCGTCGACCCTCACGCGGCTGAATCCCTCCTCCGATAAATCATCGAAAAGTTTCTGGTATCGTCCCTTCTTACTTCGGATTATGGGAGCAAGGACATATATCCTGGTTCCGTCGGGCTTATTGAGAATCTTATCAACAATTTCCTGAGGCGACTGGCTCGATACCCTCGCGCCGCATTTCGGGCAGTGAGGTTCCCCTACCCTTGCAAAAAGGAGTCGAAGATAGTCATAAATTTCGGTTACGGTTCCGACAGTCGATCTTGGATTATGGCTCTTTGCTTTCTGGTCGATTGAAATCGCGGGGGACAGGCCATCGATGTAATCCACATCGGGCTTGTCCATCTGTCCGAGGAACTGACGGGCATACGATGAAAGGCTTTCGACATACCGTCGCTGTCCCTCTGCGTAGATGGTGTCGAACGCGAGAGATGATTTGCCCGATCCGGATATTCCGCTTATGACAACAAGTCGATTCCGTGGGATCTCGACATCGATGTTTTTCAGATTGTGCTGACGTGCGCCGCGGACGACGATTTTATCGCGATTCTGCGGTATGCGCGATACTTTTTTTCGCGTTGTTGATCGACGGCTGTTTTTTGCTTTTTTGCTGCCCATAGTTTTTATTGAAGAATATTTACGTTTATAAGTTAAAAGCCTCCCGTAGAACAGCACGGGGCTATTGAAAAAACAAGTTTTTTCCGGTACCCCACCCTTTAGGGTGGGTGGAAGGCGCA
>CBDUUJ010000166.1:0-6447 GCA_965370205.1 uncultured bacterium | reverse complement strand
GAGGCGGGGCTCTTCAAGTCATTTACTTTTTACCGGACACTAGTGGTCATAAAAGGGCTTTTTTCTGATCCCTGCCTGTTAATGCTATACTGTTGCGGTATGTGCGGCGTTCAGATGCTGAAAGTCTCTGAAAAATCCGATGGCGTTGAATTTGAAATCCTCGCGAAGCCTAGGTCGAGCCGCAATGGGATTCTGGGGATTCATGATGGTGCGCTCAGGGTTGCCGTGACCGTTTCACCGGAGAAGGGCAGAGCGAACCTGGCGATTGTCAAACTGCTTTCAAAACTCCTGGGAATTCCCGTCTCCTCGGTAACAATAATCAGAGGCGAAAAAAACAGACGAAAATTGATCAGAGTCGAAGGTGTAAGCGCTTCAGACCTGAACGGACTTGTGGGTGAGAAGGATTGAATGAGTCCTGAACTGCGGATAATTGCCGGAATTTTCAAGGGTCGAAAAATCTCCTCCGTCGCAAGTGGATATCGCCCGACAGCGGCCATTGTGAAAAAAAGTCTGTTTGATATGCTTGGAGGGGAGGTACAGGATTCGCGGTTTCTTGATCTCTTCTCAGGCACGGGAGCGGTGGGTCTGGAGGCATTGAGCAGGGGAGCGGGATTTGTCTGCTTCGTGGAAAATGACTGGTCCCGTATCAAAGTGCTCAATGAGAATCTGAAGAAACTGGAAATTGACAGCGGCTCCTTTGAGATTATGGGCCGGGATTATATCCCTGCGCTTCAGCAGATGAAGGACATGGGTGAAACTTTCGATATAATTTACATTGATCCCCCATATCATGGTACGATCCCTCGGCGTATACTGGGCGATGTGGTGACGTCGAAAGTGCTGGCGGAAGACGGGCTGATAGTATACGAGGCCGCCCGCAACGATTCCATGGAGATTTTGAAAACAGCTCCCGGCGAATTGTACCCGTTGAAGGAAAGGGATCACGGCGGAACAGCGCTGTTATTTTTCCGGTGGCGGGAACTGGAGTTACGTGACAATCAGGGGATTTGAAAAGACACAATACCTGGAGACTTGAATGAAAGGAATATATCCCGGGACATTCGATCCGATCACAAGCGGGCACATGGATATCATCCAGCGTGCGGGGAGAATTGTCGACAACCTTGTCGTTGCAGTGGGTGAGAATCCGGACAAAGTGCATACATTTGATGTCGATACCCGTGTCAATATGATACGCGAGTGCACGGTTGAATGTCAGAATGTTGAGGTAGTACGATTTGATGGGTTGCTTGTGTCTGCCGCGAAGGAAGTTGGAGCAAACGTAATTATCCGCGGTCTGAGAGCGATCAGCGACTATGAACTTGAAGTGCAGATGGCGATAATGAACCGTACACTGGACAGGGATATCGACACGATCATTCTTGTTGCCAGCTATCAGTACTCGTTTATTTCCAGTTCATTGATTAAAAATATAGCTTTTCTGGGTGGAGATATAAGCAAATTTGTTCCACCGGCAGTCCTGAAACATTTTGAGGATTTTAAGAGAAAATGAGGTTCAGCGAGGAATCATGATCGAATCGCCCGACATAATCGAACGCCTTAAAACCCAGATCGAGAACGGCGGATCATTCATGGCGCTGTTCGATCGCTCCGTAATACAGCGATCCAGGGCGCTTGAGCTTGTTGAAATGCTTCTGGAATCGCTTCCGGAGGAGATGGATCAGGCGAGGGGAATTATCGAACAGCGGGATGAATTTCTGGAGGATGCGAAACGGCAGGCGGGTGAGATATTCGATGAGGCCGTCCGGAAAGCCGAGCGTCTGGTGGATGCCGATACGGTTACAGATGAAGCGCGGAAGCATGCCGAGAACATTCGAATGGATAGTGACAGATATGTTGTCGAGCGGCTTGAACGGCTTGAGCATGAACTTGTAAAGCTCCTTGATGAGGTCAGGGCGGGTATACAGTCTATGGGTGGTCAGGCGGATAATGTGGGCTTTGACAGGGATGATGAGGGATTTTCGCTTGACAAGTCCTGACCTGATGACTATACTACCGCAGCCTTCATTATAACGGAGGAGGCGCTATGGCATTACCAAAATATAAATACTCAAGAGCCAACACCAGGACCCGTCGCAGCGCATGGAAAGCAAAATCTCCCGAGCTGGGCGTTTGCGCGTCCTGTGGAAAATCCAGACCTTCCCATACCATCTGTCCTCACTGCGGTTTTTACAAGGGTCGCCAGTTCAAGTCCCGCCGTCGGGAAAAGCGGGAAGAATAACTCCAAGGAGATATCATGAACGAAGATACGAGTAAAAAAGAGACTGAGAAAGTGGAAATTTCTCCTGATGATCTCATCAACGATGAGGTTTATTTACGACTTAAAAAGATTATCGTTGAGCAGCTTGGTGTGAAGGGAACAGAGATATCTCCTGCTGCCAATTTTGCTGACGATCTCGGTGCCGACAGCCTTGATATCGTCGAGATGATCATGGCTGTGGAAGAGGAATTCGACATTCAGGTATCTGACGAGGAAGCTGAATCGCTTCAGACAGTAATGGATGTTGCAATGTTCATCAAGAATCACTAATTAAAACAATTCCCTGTATCACACGATTAATTTGAAGCAGCCGGAGGATGAATAATCCTCCTTTTTTTATTGCTGAAATCAATGTGGATTATTGTAATTTCGGATGATCCTGCGAGCCTGGAGCGGTTTCTGAAGCGTAAATACGCCTGGAATAAAGGTAGTAGCCGATTCCGAGCAGAGATAATGAGAATCCAAGACCTATTGCAGTCGGCGGGTCCAGCGCTGTATGCCTGAGAAGTGAGGGGTCGAGGTACCATCTGAGGAAATAGATCGTGATTCCTGCGCCGATTGATCCGCCGGCCACCGCGACCGTCTGCTTGATGGCAAGGAACAGTGATTTCCGCTCGGTGTAGATTCCAAAAAAGAGCGTTACCAGCCCGATTATCGGCGAGATGAAAATGAACCGTGTGATGCAGATATTCGTGCATCCAAGGACTATCAGTACGCTGGAGACCATCCGCATCAGGCTCGATCGCGTTATTCCACTCTCGCGTGATGAAATCAGGTGGGATATCAGTACGCCCGCGTTGATTATGCAGCCGATACTGATGGCTGTGACCGACATATCCCTCAGGCCGAACCGATAAAGGAAAAACGCCGCGTTCCCGAGCAGCACCGCTATTATGATCCCCAGAGTGAGAGATATTCCTCGCGAATGGGCCCTGATATGCTGGGAATCGAGAAGCGCAAATCCTGCCAGTTTGAAATATCCCAGGTATCGGCTTACTACCAGGATACTCGTTGTAAGTATGATCAGGATCCGGAGGTCCTCACTGGATGACACCAGCATTATATTGGGAATGCCCGCGATCATCGCCGTGATAGCGTAAATCATCAGGAAGAGGGCGCTTCTGGTGCGGTAGCGTTCGAATGGTCGGGATGGTTTACCCATAGCAAAACAGCCGGGCGGTGTCCAAAATGCCCGATCGGGAATATAGTAACATTTCCGGCAATAAAGGCCAATAGTTAATGGGATATATAATGGATCAATAAGATAATATATTTGGTGGAGCGTTACCGATTATACATATAATGTCTTTACGATATATTAATTTCAATAATTCCTCATGCTATATTGAAAATATTAGAAAGAGATAAATCTTTTTATTTTCAGTTACTTTTCATCTGTCCGTTTGACCTGGAGATTAATATTGTGTTATATTTAGCGAACATTTAGCGTAGAGGAATTTTCTACTAACAACCCGAAATGGTGCTGAATACGAAAAGTCTGGAGAGCCTGGATGCGCAGCAGCTTGAGCAGTTAAAAGCTCTGACTGATCCGTTGCGGTTGAAAATTTTTAAAACTCTCCGTGAGCCCGGGACAGTGTCGGAGGTTGCCGCTGTTCTCGGTATGGACCGCACTTCTCTTTATCATCACCTGAAAGTCCTTCTCAAAACGAATCTGGTAACTCAAATCAATGTGCGTCATATCAGGAATCTGGAGGAGTCCGTTTATCAGGCGGTTGACTGTCTGGATTTCACCCATCAGGACTGTCCGGAGCCCGGTCCGAGAGAACCATATACTAAGCTTATTATGGGGATCACGATGGACACAGGCGAAGATTGTTACCGTTCCCTGAGTTGTGACAGCGAACGGAGAGCCGCAGCCTCCAGAAAAATTTTAAAAATCAGAAAAGATAAACTTTCAATTACTCCGAAGCGGATCAGTGAGTTAATGCGTGAATTCATGGAGAAGGTGAAGGAGCTTGAGGATGAGGACGGGGATGTCGAGTATTCAGTAACCGTTTCGCACTTCGAAATGTAAAATTTTTTTTCAGAACATTTAACGTTTACCTTACGTAAATTGTTTTTTTCTGGAATCCATAAAATAGAGGTAAGAAGTGTATTTACGAACACTCTTTACAACTCTAATTGTACTCATTGTTGCGCTCGGATGCGCCGGTGGCGACACAATTACCACTCCAGCGACAGGTGATTCCATCAATCTGGATTCTGTACATGCTTCCATCTCCAGCACACATCTCTGGGGATATTATGATGTAAAAATCGACATCATTAATCAGTCGGTGGAGGTTGCAGTCAACCGCAATGCCATGTTCACAATAAATATCGTGAACTTCCTCAACAGCAACCCATCCGGTCTTGGATTCATAATCAATGGAACCGTACATGGATCAGGCTACACGGATGTCGATCTCGACATCAGCATCACACATCCGTTCTCCGGGATGCCTCATTATCGCGGTTATGACATCCGTGGCGTGTTCATGGGCGACGGGTCGGCGACTCTGGCACACAACATCGATCTTGAATACCCGGTTTTCGGTACCGACCAGTTCATGTTCGCCAATCCTGTCGGCGGTAACGGCGCTCCGGACGGCTACACACGCTGGTTTAATTTCAGCGAGTTCTCATCGGTCGGAAAACCTCTATTCTCATACACACAGGGCATTGCGGCATCATCAGGTTTCGCAGGAACCGCCACACTTTGTCCGTACAAATATTTTGCCGATGGTCTTAGTGCAAATGAGGACTTTTTTACCTGGCTCGGTATTCATGCCGATCAGCATGGTGTGACATCATCCGGTGCAACGAACACAAGGAACTACTATCTTCGTTTCCCGAGCAGTAAAGGTTTTACATTCGCCTATGCGGTTCTCGCCAACTGGGAGGGTGGAGGCGATGAATTCCACCCGTCAAATGCTCCCGAGGCTGTCGCGTGCCATGTTGTGGACAGCAGCGATGTTTACTATGCCGGCCCGACCAGCTACGGTGGCAGTCTGAAACTTGACATCAGTATCTGGGACTGGGATTCGGAAGTCGTCGGCGGCGTGATGGAGGATTATAAAATCTTTATCGAGTCCCCGGTTTTAAGCAGCGTATATGAATGCAATACCGGTGATATGACCCCGACTGGCGGCGCTGAAAAGTATTTGACCTACCAGCTTGATATTCTCGCCGACAATATCCAGAGTAGCGATGACACCGAGTTCTGGGTGATTGTCGAGCAGCAGGGATACGATTACACGAATGATTTCGGTGTACCCAACGACGCCGATACCGACCTTCTCACTGCCTGCTTCCGCTATGATCTTGAAGTATCGGGAGATGAACCATTCGATCCGACGCTGTATTTGTATGATGGAACGATTGATGACGGCGGCATGGAGCTGCTTTCCGGTTCCGGATGGACTTATTTACCGACTGATCAGATATGGGATGAGAATGGCGATCCTTTAAGCTATCCCGTTGAGCACTGCGGGATTCTTGCCACACCGGAGATTGACATTCCCGGTTCTTCCACGGTCAGTGCATTGCACCTGAGAATCGAGCACTGGGGCAGGATATATCGTTTCTGGGATGGCTGCATCCAGGGTTATACAACCGATAATGGTGCAACCTATACGTGGCATGGTCCCACCGATCCCAATACGGATGTAATTTTCACCCATTACAGCGGAACGGATTTCATCACTGACCATGAACTTATCTGTGCTCTTGATCCCGCATGGACAGACTGCTATGGACCGAATATCGACTATCATAACTGGAATGATCCCGAGATGGCATGGTCGAGTGGAATCCATGATACAGGTGGATGGGGAAGTCCATCGGCGCCTGTTGAGTCGGACTGGACCTGTAACGATTTGATTGGCGTGGATAATGTAAGGTTCGTTTTCCTGTTCGTCAGTTGCGTCGGTCCGGATGACCCATATATATACCCGGGATTCTGTCTGCGCGAGCTGGAAGTGTACATCGAGCCGTTATAAACAGGATTGCAGAATGAGCGGATATTTCCCGCAAATTTTCCGGGAAAAACGCTTTTAACATAAATTGTAAAAAATAAAAAAAAAGGCTTAAGGAGGCCAAAATGAATCGCTGGACAATGCTCCTCGCTATGGCGCTTATTACAGCGCTCCTGGCAGTGAGCTGTT
>CBDUUJ010000165.1:0-6506 GCA_965370205.1 uncultured bacterium | reverse complement strand
ATAAATCGAGAAATATTGCGCTTTTTTCAACAGTTCTGGGGAGGCCAGCGGTACAATTGGACGGGGGGCAAGTGGGGGGGGGTAGGATTTTAGTCAGGCAAATCCGTGTTCTTTCAGGAAGTCCTCGGTGATTCCGGATTGAGTTGTATTGATTTCGGATTGACTTGTGTTGATTCCGGATTCCAGCGCTCTTATTACGTAACGGGCGAGCACGTCGACTTCGATGTTGATCTTTGCTCCGGATTGGATGCTGCCGAGTGTTGTGTGTTCAAGAGTGTAGGGGATCACCCAGCAGGAGAATGAATCGCTCGTGACGTTCACGACGGTCAGACCGATTCCCGCGATCGTTATCGATCCTTTTTCCGCGATAAATTTCATGATATCGGGTGGGGGGGAAACGATTATCTCCGCCTGGTCGCCCATTCGTTTGAGAGAGCGAACGATTCCGACACCGTCGATGTGACCGAGCACGAAATGTCCGCTGATCGGCGTTGACGGGGTCAGTGATGGTTCCAGGTTGATTTTCGATCCGGTCTGGAGATCGCCAAGGGTTGTTCTCAGGAGGGTTTCTTTTGTTGCGTCGCATTTGAAACCGTCTGGAGTGAGGACGGTTGCGGTGAGGTCGCAGCCGTCGATAGCTATCGAGTCACCCTCGCCGATATTTTCACGGATGCCAGGACATTCGATTTCAAAATGGATGATATCGGCTCCGCGCTTGATGGATGTTATTTTTCCGATTTCTCTGACAATGCCAGTGAACATTTTTATTCGTCACCTTCCCGGTCGGATTGCTCCGTAACATCCGCTATTTTACCAAGGATCATGAGATCGTTATCAAGCCTGATGTGTTTTAGATCGTCCAGATGCCAGGCGTCGCTGACAGATTCCACACCGGTTCCGCTTACCGGCGACGGTGCCGAGTCACCCGCAAAAAATTTCGGCGCGATAAATATTGCCATCTCGTCCACCAGTCCCGCTTCCAGAAAGGCTGCATGAATTCCGCTTCCGCCTTCAACAAGGAGACTTTGAATCCCTCTTTCCCTGAGAGTTTTTAAGAGGTGAGCAAGATCGATATGACCTGCTTTCAACGGGCATTCGAGGAGTTCGGTTTTTGTGGAATCGATGGAATCCCGCGCGCGATAATCCTCCCATACCGATTCCGGAGCGATCGCTATCAGAGCATTGCCGGGATCATCGAAAATCCTGTGATCGGATGTCAGAGTCGCGCCGAGTGCATCGACAATTATACGTAGCGGATGACGGACATCTTCCGGAACAGCCGGAAATATCTCCGGGGGGAGTGGAGCATTGAGATCGACGCGGCAGTCAAGTTTCGGATCGTCGGTTAAAACAGTTGTGTGACCCACAAGGATTGCGTCGTAGATATTTCTCAGATGATGGACCACGTTGCGGCTTTTTTCATTGCTGATCCATTTGCTCGCTCCGGACCGTGTGGCGATCTTGCCGTCCAGTGTCATCGCCCATTTCAGGAGAACATGAGGTCGATCTTTTTCATTGGCGGTCACGAAAAATTTGTTCTGCTCGCGGACTTCATTTTCCAGAACCCCGCCAAGAACTTCGATTCCGGCGTCGGCAAGGATTTTATGGCCGGTCCCGTTGACCCGTGAGTCGGGGTCTTTCAATCCATACACAACCCGCGCAATTCCTGCTTTTATCAGGGCTTCGCAGCATGGGGGAGTTCGTCCGGTATGGCAGCACGGCTCAAGCGACACATACGCGGTCGCGCCACTTGCTTTCTCGCCCGCGATTTCAAGCGCAATTTTTTCAGCGTGATCGATTTCAGCGAATAAGTGAAACGCCTCGCCGACAATTTCGCCGTCGCGGACGATGACGCAGCCGACAAGTGGATTCGGGCTGTTTCGTCCGATTCCGCGCCATCCAAGCTCGATGGCCCGTTTCATGTAGCGTTCGTCGTCGTTCATTGTTACCAGTCGCGAAGTACACCGCCTGTTTTTTCTGCAACAAGCGAGGTCACCGATTCCATCCAGCCGTCGACTTCCTCATCCGTGAGAGTCCGATCCGGGTGACGGAATCGCAAATTCACCGCGACATTTTTCTTTCCGTCGCCGATCTGCTTGCCGCGATAGACATCGAAAAGCTCGACCTTCTCAAGCCATTTACCAGCCGCTTCCCGGATCGCGCCGTGCATACGAGAGAACGCGACCGGCTCATCGAGCACGAACGCGAGGTCCCTTTCGGCGGCGGGGAAAGTCGGGAGTTTTGTAAATTTCGATGTCTCATGCAGTTCCACGTATTTGTCGCGGATTGTCAGCCACGTAAAATATGCGGTTAACACAGGACGGTCGAATGTTTCTCCTCCGAGAGATTCCTCGGTTTCGATTTCGAAAACGCCGATATTTTCATCTCCCGCTCTGATGAAATATCTGATTGTGCCTGAGGGTGAATCGTTGTCCGTGATGATGTCGTATGACGGTATCCCGGCGATCCCCAGAAGCGTTTCGACATATCCCTTCAGCCTTAGGAACGCTTTCTCGCGATTCCGTAATTTTTTCTTTCCGGCGCGTTCGCCGAGGCATCCGATAATCAGTTCATACCTCTCGCGGAAATCGTCGCCGTCATGCCAGTAGACCTTTCCGATCTCGAAGACATCATGCATCGGCGCGCCGCGTTTCAGGTTGCGGATGTAAGTCTCAATCACTCCGGGAACAAGGCTGATGCGAAGGTTTGACGAGTCCTCGGTGATCGGATTTGTAATTTTCGCCGGAGTTGCGCTCGACAGAAGAGGATTTTTTCGAGTCACAGTCGAATCGCTCTGGAGCGGGAAACTGTTAAGCTCCCACAATCCGAGACCGGTGAGATGTAATTTCAATTCACCGCGAAGCCGGATGTCGTCCTCGACAAGGTCGGTACGGACGTGAACCATAGGAAATTCTTCAGGCAGGTTGTCGTAGCCGAAGTGTCTCGCGATTTCCTCGATGATATCCTCTGCGATGAAAATATCCCGTCGGAAACTCGGCACGGTAATGTTCCATGTCGGAGCCATGCCGGTAACCTGGAATCCAAGACCCTCGAGAATCATTTCGATCTGACCGGTTGGAATTTCGACGCCGAGCAGGTCGGCGACATGCTGTTCAGATAAATTAATGGTGATTTTTTCCTCTTCGCCGGCGCGGGCGACCACGATCTGACCGGCAGGTTCGCCGCATTTGAGTTCATTCACGAGATACGCCACGCGATGAACGGCGCGGACGATTCCCTCCGGATCGACGCCGCGCTCGAACCGTATCGCCGCCTCCGTGCGAAGCGCGAGCCGTCTGGATGTTCTCCGAATACTGACCGGGTCGAACCATGCGCTTTCGATAAGAACCTTTTTTGTGGTTCCCGTGACCTCGGAAGCGTAACCGCCCATCACGCCCGCGATCGCGACCGGGTCCCCGCTGTCGGCGATTATCAGGTCGGCGGGTGTGAGATTTCGCACGACACCGTCGATGGTGCTCATTGTCTCGCCGGGTACTGCGCGTCGGACGATGATGGTCGCGTCTTTGAGGAGAGAATGATCGAACGCGTGCAGGGGCTGTCCGAATTCGTAGAGAACAAGGTTGGTGATATCGACCATGTTGCTGATCGGCCTTAGTCCGACCGAGAATAATTTACGTGCGAGCCAGAGAGGGCCTGGCGCCATGCGGATTTTGTCGATTACCAATCCTGCGTAAACGCGACAGCCGTCGGGGTCGTTAATTTTTATCGTGATGTCTTCCGCTTTACCCTCGGTCTCCTCGAAATTCTCCAGTGTTTCGGGCAGTTTGTATTCGGTTCCTGTGAGAACCTGCATTTCGCGCGCAACACCGAGCATGCAGTGGCAATCACCGCGGTTGCTTGTGAGTTCGATTGTCACCGCCGGATCGTTGAAGAGCCATTTCGCAAGGTCGGTGCCGACATCGAGATCGCTGACATCCGGGAAGATCGACAGCGCGCGACCATCGACATCCTCAAGTCCGTCAGCCCACTCGACCGAGCCGTCATCGTGCTCGACAAATTCAAGTTTCGTAAGCCCCAGCTCTGTCGAGCAGCAGAATTTCCCCTGGCTGGTGAAAGTCTCAAATTTTCGCTCGGTAATTTCGAGATCGCCGATTTTTCCGCCGGGCAGCGCGACAGGATATTTCACGCCCTTCTCAAGATCGGGAATGGTGGAGAAGATAATCGCCTTGCCGTCTTTGAAAGCGCTGCCGACATCGAGCGTGTAGATAAAGCCGCGACCGTCCGGAGCTTTTTCGCGGGAGGTAATTACTCCGATGTAAACACCGTGGAAATCGAGCGGTTCAGGCTTAAACGGCTCAGCCTCAAGCCCGATCGATGTCAGGATATTTTGTAATTTTTCGATCTCGTAGCTGTGATGAATGAACTCATTCAACCAGCCGATAGGTACTTGCATTGTGTTGCTCCATTCTTATTGACGAAAAGCACATCACTCATTTCTTCCAGCCCAGTGCCTGACGGGTTCTGGCGATAAGCACCATACGGAAGGTACCCGCTCCTTTTTCATGTTCGATCAGGAAATAATGCAGACGCTCAGAATCCCGCAGGGCCAGGCGATGCATTACTTTCACGATATTCTCCCGGACCTCCTGATCGGGTTCGTCCAGGAAATACTGCAGGATGCCAAGAATTCTGGATATCGGGATACGTTTCCGCTTCGCCATTTCCTCCATCGCGATCACAAACGCGAGCCTGAGAGGTTTTGCCTGCTCGTCGGCGATCCTGTCGATCCATACCGCCGGCAGGCTCCTCAGTTTCATAATCGGGAACAATATCTCTCTCCCGAAATTCTTCCAGTGAGGCCTGCAGAGGCGGTTACCGTGCTTGATCAGGTCTTCCAGATTTATATCACTGTCGAAATCGTCCGGATGCATCCGGATGAACAGTCTCAGGAGTGCAAGCGCGATTCTCTGGTCCTGCTCATGTTCCGTGAAAAGCATCCGCTGATAGATTTTAATATGCTGACTGCGTGACAGGTTGCCGTCCGTCACGATTTCGTCGGCGTGTTCGACAGCTTTTTTCCATCCGAGACGTTTATCCGTCACGCTGTAGTCTCCTGTTAACAACCATTTTTCGGGGACACCTTGTTTTTCGCCCCGTGTGCTATTTACCGGGGACACTTTTTTTTGCCCCGTAGATTCTTGATTAATTCAAAGTCATAGCATGCAAAAATAAAATGTCCCCTGGATTGCTCCGTTGATTCTCTCTAATTATCGAAATTACCGGGGACACCTTGTTTTTCGCCCCGTGCCATTATCCGGGGACACTTTTTTTACCCCGTGCCATTATCCGGGGACACCTTGTTTTTCGCGCAGCGAAAAAAAGGTGTCCCCATTTATATCGTTTATATCATTCTCAAAACTGCTCAAGGAATCTGAAATCGTTTTCGTAGAAATGCCGGATATCATCGATCCCGTAACGGATCATCGCGGGACGTTCGACCCCCATCCCGAACGCGAATCCGGTATATTTTTTAGAGTCAATATTACATTTTTCCAGAACATCAGGATGCACCATGCCGGCACCGAGAATCTCGATCCATCCGGACTGAGAACACACCCGGCAACCTTTGCCCGAGCAGAACGGACAGTCGATCGCGATCTCGCAGCCCGGCTCGACAAACGGGAAAAAGTCGGGACGGAACCTGGTCACTCTTTCCCGACCGAAAAATCCCCGCACGAATTCGCCCAGGACCGCCTTGAGATGCGCGAAAGTGATGCCCTCATCGATCATCAGGGATTCGATCTGTACGAAGGTCGGCGAGTGGCGGCTTGTGAACGGATCACGCCGGAAACAATATCCCGGAGCGACCATCTGGATCGGCGGGCGGTATTTTTCCATGTAGCGGATCTGGATCGGCGATGTGTGCGTTTTTAAAAGACGGTCCTCGCCGAGATAGAATGAATCCTGCGTATCGCGCGCGGGATGGTCGGCGTGAAGGCGGAGGGCGTCGAAGTTATGCCACTCATCCTCGATATCCGGACCCTGAACGATATGGAAGCCCATGTCCCGGAAAACGCCTAATATTTGATCAAGCGTCTGTGTAAGAAGGTGAAGCCTTCCGCGAGCCGGCTGGCTGCCGGGAAGAGTGTAGTCAAGATCGCTGACATCGTCGCCGAGCGACTGTTTCAGTTCGTCCAGACGATCATCCAGCGCTTTTTCCACGCGGGATTTAAGCGCGTTGATCCGTTTTCCCATCTCCGGACGCTGATCGTCGGGGATACTCTTCAGGCCTTTCATTAAATCCTGGAACGGACCGCTTTTTCCGAGCAGCTCCTTCCTCAGCGATTCGATCCCGGTACGGTCGGCAGCCTCGGAAATCGCGTCAATTCCGGATTCAAGATCGGCAAGTTTTTTTTCGTAATCGTCCATGATGATCATATCCCAATAAGGAGCGCTGACATCTCTAAGGCTGTTGAAAAAAACAATTTTTTCCGGTACCCCACCCTTTAGGGTGGGCGATCCCGGAAACCATGCGTCTTCCACCC
>CBDUUJ010000164.1:0-6536 GCA_965370205.1 uncultured bacterium | reverse complement strand
CTGATGAAATTGAGTTGGTCGAGAGAAAATATACGAGCGAGAGCCCGGAAAATTATCTTCCCTACAAGCCGGGAGATGATCTGGTGCCTGATATCGCGCCGCTGGGTGAGGGATATCGGTTCCACACGACGGGTCTGACACATGACGAGCGCGGTTATCCGGTTCTGAATGCGGAAGTCCAGGCGGAATGTGTTGGAAGGCTAATGGACAAGATTAATAAAAACCGCGAAAAAATTTACCATATTGAGAAGAGTACTCTGGATGATGCCGACGTGGTTATGGTCAGTTACGGGATTTCATCCCGCGTGGCGATCCCGGCGATCGAGCGCGCGCGAAGCGATGGAATCAAAATTGGAGAGATAAGGCTTATCACGGTCTGGCCGTTTCCTGAGGAACTTATTCGGGAGCTTGCCGGGAATGTGAAGGCTTTTATAATGCCGGAGATCAATTTCGGGCAGGTTGTGCTTGAGATCGAGCGTTGCGCTGCGGGTAAGTCGGAGACCAGGCTGGTTCCGCATCCCGGCGGATGGGTGCATGATCCCGAAGATATTTATCAGGCGATATGTGAGGTGGCGAAATGACAGTCACTCAGAATAAACCTGAACAGACCGATCAGATTCCAGAGCATCCGAAGAGTCTGCTGTTGAGGATGGACCGGATGCCGCATATCTGGTGTTCGAGGTGCGGGATCGGAATTGCGGTCGGATGTTTTGCGGCGGCCCTGAAAAAAACCGGGCTGAGCGCGGATGATATCACGATAACGAGCGGTATCGGCTGCACCGGACGAGTGGCGGGATATGTGAAAGTCGATAGTTTTCACACGACACACGGCAGGGCGATTCCATTTGCTGTGGGACTTACGCTTGCCCGTCCGGATTTAAAGCATGTTGTATTTTCCGGTGACGGCGATTTAATCAGCATCGGCGGAAATCATTTCATCCACGCGGCGCGTCGAAATCAGAACCTGCTCGTTATCTGCGTGAACAATTTTATCTACGCGATGACCGGCGGACAGCTCGCGCCGACGACGCCGATTAACGCAAGAACTACAACAGCGCCATATGGCAGCTTTGAGAGACCGTTCAATCTGCCTGCGCTCGCAATCAGCGCTGGAGCGACATATGTGGCGAGATGGACATCGCTTCACATTCGACGACTGACGGATTCAATTGAGGAAGCGCTTCAGCGTGAGGGTTTCAGGTTCATAGAGATCATTGCGCCGTGCTCGACCATTTACGCAAGACGGAACAGGCTCGGTACCGGTCTCGATCTGATGAAGTACTACTATGAGAGCGCGGTGATCGATCATGATGCATCAATGGCGGATCTCGATATCGGTTTCCAGTCGAAGATAGTCGTTGGTAAATTTGTCGATGAAGATCATCCATCGTACGGAAGATCGATGAGCGAGCATCTGTCAAAAATCCTGGGAAATAAATACACTCCGGCTGTGACAGGCGATAAGTTCATACCGAGGAAGGATAAATCCGGAGGTGCGCAATGAGCCATAAAGACGTTGTTATCTCCGGTTTTGGCGGTCAGGGAGTGATAATGAGCGGAATCGTTCTGGGTAAGACGGTCAGTATCTACTCCGACGGATTTGCGACAATGACTCAGAATTTCGGGCCGGAAGCTCGCGGCGGCGCATGCACGGCGCAGGTTGTTGTGGATGACAACCCGATCCGGTATCCGTATGTGCAGGACCCGAGCATTCTCATCGCGATGTCGCAGGAAGCGTATGAGAAGCACGAGCCGAATCTGTCAGAGGATGGACTTCTCCTGTATGAGGAGGAACTTGTTGAATTGGAACCGCCTCGGGACAACATTAAGGCTTATGGAGTCCCGGCGGCGAGGATTGCCGAGAAACTTGGGAATCCAATGGTGCTGAATATGATCATGCTCGGATTTCTGTCGGGAACGAGTGGATTGATCGAGCCGGAGGCGGCTAAGAAAGCGATCGCGGCGAGTGTGCCGGGTCATTTTATTGAGTTGAATCACAAGGCTTTTGATATGGGATATGAATACGGACGGAAAAAAGTGCGGAATGATTAACATCCCGAGTCCTGAAGACAGGCGGACGGCGACGGAGCGTCTCATCGAGATCTCCGGGCAGAATGTCGCGATCTGTATCCAGTGCGGAAAATGCACGGCTGGATGTCCGTTCGCGCAGGATATGGATCTGGAGCCTCACCAGATTGTCAGGCTTGCGCAACTTGGGATGATCGATGAATTGATGGAATGCGAGGCGGTTTATTACTGCGCGACTTGTTTCACGTGTGTGAGTCGATGTCCGGTGGCGATAGATATAGCGGCGCTGTCTGAAGCGGTACGTTTGTTATTGCAGATGGATGGGATTGAGAAACATGGTCCGGACAGTGTTCCGAAGGATGTGTCGAAGGATGCACCGCAGCAGGCGCTTGTGAGTTTGTACAGGAAGTTCGGGTGTTGATGCCATCGGAAAGGACTGTTGAAAAAGCAGAATAATAATAATCCGGTACCCCACCCTTTAGGGTGGGTGGATGGATGACGAATGGTTTCCGGAATCGCCCACCCTGAAGGATGGGGTACCGGATTTAAATCCGTAGTTTTTCAACAGTCACAGGAGTTACTGCTGGAAGGAATTGGGAACTGGCAATGAACCGGAAAGAAATGTGCGCATTGTGCGCGAGTGATAAATATGAAGGTTGGCTATTATCCCGGTTGTACTTTAAAGGGCAAAGCGAAATCTCTGGATGAAACGACGCTGCATGCGGTCGGGCTTCTTGGACGGGAGCTTGTCGAGATTCCCGACTGGACGTGCTGCGGGGCGACGACGCCACTGACCGAAACGAAGATCGCGAACCTGATCGCGCAGACCCGTCTGCTTGCCAAAACGCGTGACGAGGGCTATGACGCGCTTGTCACAACCTGCCCGTTCTGTTTCTCCACACTGCGACGCGCGAATAAGACGCTTAAGGAAGATGAGCTGAAGCGGCGACGGATGAACACGTATCTCGCGGATGATCGCCGCCTGAGGGACTACGAAACGCCGCCGCCGGAATGGGTGCCGTATGAGGGCGAAACGAAAGTTCTTCATCTCCTCGAGTGGTTCCGTGATGAAGTCGGATTCGAGAGCATCTCACGGGCAGTCAAAAATCCGCTGACTGGATTGAGAATTGCGCCGTTCTATGGGTGCCAGTTGCTGAGACCCGCTGACGAACTCGTGATGTGCGATCCGGAGAACCCGCATATTTTCGAGGATTTCCTGGCGCCGCTTGGTGTTGATGTTATCGAATTCCCATCGAGGATCGACTGCTGCGGAAGTTACCTGTCGCTTGCCAAGCCTGATGCCGCATTGAGAGCCAGTTACCGTATTCTTGAATCGGCACGCAGGCGCAGCGCGGATGCGATTGTTGTGACCTGCCCGCTCTGTTTCTACAATCTCGACAGCCTCCAGCCGAAAATGCAGGCCCAATTCCCGGAGTTCCGTACGCTGCCGATCATCTACTTTACACAACTGCTCGATCTTGCACTTGGAGCGCAACTCGATCAGCTTGGACTTGGTTCACATGTAATCGATCCCATGTCGGTGCTGAAAAAATATTCGCAAACCGGAAAAACCTCGGAGGTGCCGGCATGAGTCGCTACGGACTTTTCATATGCCATTGCGGCAGAAACATCTCCGACACGGTCGATGTCGAGGAGCTTGCCCTTCGTTTTAAAGAGGACCCGGACCTTGTGGTTATCGAGCATTATTCTTACCTCTGCTCCGATCCCGGACAAAAACTGATCCTCGACGCGATCGTGAACAGCCGTCTCGAGGGCGCTGTGATCGCGAGTTGTTCTCCGACACTTCACGAGCCTACGTTCAGGGCTATCGCGGAACAGGCTGGAATTAACAGATACAAGCTCGACATCGCAAATATCCGCGAGCAGTGCTCATGGGTGCATGACCGCACTCCCGAGGCCACCAATAAGGCCGAGGCGATCATCCGCGCAACGCTCGCGCGTGTGAAAGCCGCCAAACCGCTGGAACCTATCGAGTCGCCGGTTGTGAGGCGTGCGTGTGTGATCGGCGGCGGGATAGCGGGAATTCAGGCAGCGCTGGATATCGCCGATTCGGGCATCGAGGTTATCCTGGTCGAAAAAAGTCCGTCCATCGGCGGACATATGGCTCAGCTTTCCGAGACCTTTCCGACATTGGACTGCTCGCAGTGCATCCTGACGCCGAAGATGGTCGAGGTCAAACGTCATCCGCTGATCACGCTGCGTACATACTCGGAAGTTGAGGAAATTTCCGGAGCGGTCGGCGATTTTAAAGTCACAATCAAGCAGAAGCCGAGATTTGTCGAGCCGGATGTATGCACGTCGTGCGGTGATTGCGCTAATGTGTGCCCGGTTGTCGTGCCGAATGAATTCGACCTGGGGCTGAAGAGCAGAAAGGCGATCTACATTCCGTTTCCGCAGGCTGTTCCATCGGTTTACACACTTGATACTGAGAACTGCCTGGGATTGTTCCCGCTCGCGTGCGGAAAGTGCCGCGATGCGTGCGATATCGGCGCCATTAATTACGACATGAAACCGATTTACTCAGAGGAGCATGTCGGGGCTGTGGTTATCGCGACCGGTTTCGATCTCTACGACATGAGCAACCTTGGCGAATACGGCTACGACCGGGTCGCCGATGTTGTTGACGGGCTTTTCTTTGAGCGGCTTCTCTCGGCATCCGGACCGACCGGCGGAGTGGTGCGCAGACCATCGGATGGAAAAATCCCCAAGGAAATAGTGTTCATTCAATGCGCCGGAAGCCGCGAGCCGGAACGTCACAAGGGCTACTGCTCGAAAATCTGCTGCATGTACACCGCGAAGCACGCGATGCTGTTCCAGCACACTGTTCATGGCGGACAGGCGTATGTGTTCTACATCGATGTCCGAACCGGTGGACGCGATTACGAGGAATTCTATCGCCGCGCGCTTGATGAAGGAGTTGTTTATGTCCGTGGTAAGGTGAGCAGGGTTTACGAAGAGGATGGAAAGATCGTTGTCCGCGGATCGGATACAGTCGCAGGCGGACAGGTTGAGATTCGAGCGGACATGGTCGTTCTCGCGACAGCCATGGAGCCGACGCACGGATCGGATGAATTCGTCCACAATTTAAAACTCAGTTGCACGGAAGACGGATGGGTGCGCGAAATTCACCCGAAGCTCCGGCCTGTCGAGGCTGTGACACCCGGATTTTTCCTTGCAGGCACTGTGCAGGGTCCGAAGGATATCCCCGAGACTGTCGCGCAGGCATCCGGAGCGGCTGCAAAAGTTATTAGTCTTCTGAACAGCGAAGTGATCATCAAGGAGCCGATTGTCGCGGTTGTTGATGAGGATCTGTGTGTCGGATGCAGGCTGTGTATCCAGATGTGCCCGTACAAAGCGCGGGTGTGGAATGAAGATCGCAGGATCGCGACTGTGAACGCCGTGCTCTGCGAGGGATGCGGAGCTTGCGTAGCGGGATGCCCGTCGGGCGCGACTCGTCAGGATGGATTTACCGATCTCCAGTTGAATGCCGCAGTTGAAGCGTCACTGAAGGATTCGAGCGGGATGATCCGAAGAATTTTAGGTATTGAAGAGGATAAAGAAAAAAGCGAAGATAAAGCGGATAAAACCGTACCGGTTACGAAATAACCGCACGATGAATAGATTGACGATAAAGGAGCATTTATAGTGGCCAGTCAAACAGCACCGGTTGATGTCGCTCCGGAGAAAGAAACGAAACAGGAAAAAGGCGAGAACCTGATCCCGATCAACGTGATGGGTCGGCGCTACATGGTGCCGGATCATCTGACGATCATGACCGCGCTCGAATACGCGGGGTTTCAGCTTCTGCGCGGATGCGGATGTCGCGGCGGAGTATGCGGCGCATGCGCAACAGTGTACCGCCTTCCGGACAGCTACCGTGTCGAGGTCGCTCTCGCGTGCCAGGAAATTGTCAAGCCCGATATGTTCCTGGCGCAGTTGCCGTTCTTCCCGCAGAACAAGGCAATTTATAATCTTGAGGAAATTGAGCCGGAGCAGGGAACGCTTGCGGAATTTTATCCGGAGATTTTTAAGTGCATCGGCTGCGGAACCTGCACGAGAAGCTGTCCGCTGGATATTGAGGTCATGGACTACATGGCGGCTGCGATCCGTGGCGATATCGCGAGGGTGGCGGAATTATCGTTTGACTGCGTGATGTGCGGACTCTGCACCGCGCGATGTCCCGCAGAGGAAGCTCAGCCGCTCGTCGCGATTCTTGCCAGGCGTCTCTATGGAAGCCATATCGCGCCGCGTGCCGGGCATTTGCAGGAACGGGTCGCGCAGGTTGAGGAAGGTCGCTTTGAAGACGATCTGAACGGCCTGATGAAAACCGATGTCGAGACTCTAAAGAAACTTTATAATAGTCGCGAGCATGAGCCGGATCTTCCCGATCCCGACTGGCGACCTAAGGATAAAAGCCATCTTTAATGCCGGCAGGGATGCCAGCGGTACAGCCGGCAGGGATGCCAGCGGTACAGCCGGTAGGGATG
>CBDUUJ010000163.1:0-6542 GCA_965370205.1 uncultured bacterium | reverse complement strand
TATCCGATGAGGCGGGGCTCTTCAAGTCATTTACTTTTTACCGGACACTAGTGGTTTCAGATCAATTCCATCTTAATAAAGCATGAATCAGAGGGGACACCTGCATTTCGAGGACGAAATGAGGTGTCCCCGGAAATATCCCCGGAAATGTCCCTGGAAATGTCCCCACAGTGCGTTCTTATTTTTCAATTCAAAGACGCACTGCCGTGCTGTTCTACGGTGGTATCTTTTATGGGGTATTCTACGGGGGTATCTTTTATGGGGTATTCTGTTTCAGCCAGTCCGAGCGGAGTATCGCGTAGTGGTGCATATTGATGAACTTGTCATTCTTCATGAATTCATGATATGCGGTGCCCTCGAATGACATCCCGTTTTTCTCCATCACGCGCGCGCTTGCGGGATTTGATGCGAAGCAGATGGCATAGATTCGCTCAAGCGCAAGATCCTCGAACCCATAGCGCAATATTCTTTTCGCCGCCTCGGTTGTGAAGCCTTTACCCCAGTGTCCGACCGCGCACCAGTAGCCAAGCTCGGCACGCCGGTGTTTTTCATTAATCGAGGACAGCCCGGCTCCACCGATCAATTCACCGGTGTCTTTGATGAAGGAGTTAAGGTTTACCTGCACGGCCTGAATATCGGGATCATCCTGTTTGTCGATCCATGAAAGGGCATCGTCCAGAGAATATGGAAAAGGAATACCTAATGTTGTCGCGTTGATATCCGGATGCCCGATGGCGTCCGCGAGAGCCTGCGCGTCATGCCGTTTGGGTCTGCGAAGTATCAGGCGTTCGGTTTCAAGAATTAAATCGGGCATTTTAGTTTCTTGAAAAAAACCGCTTGCTTACGCGCGCGGCTCAGATACATTTTTACATATCGATAAATAATCAGGAAACTATTCCCTTTGTCACACGCATGAATAAATCCTCAAGGTCGGTCTCTTCCTCAGCGAAACTGACCACCCTGATGCCGTTATCCTTCAGGAGATCCATCAGGTCCGGGATGTCATCGGTCTCGCCGGTAAAGCCGACCTTCAGGAAATTGGGTTCGGCGATCAGGACATCATCGACCTTCTCATGCGACAGGAGCAGTTCCCTTGCCTTTTCATCATCGCCGGTAACTTTTATTTCGATAACCCTGTGACCCCTGACCTGCTTCAGAATGTCCTCGATTTTCCCGTGAGTGATCATCGCGCCGGCCTCGATAACGCCGACCGTATTGCAGAAATCGGCCAGCTCGGTGAGGATATGCGAGCTGACCAGGATGGTCTTGCCCATTCGTCCGAGTTCCTTGAGGAGTTCCCTCAGCTCGATACGCGCTCGCGGGTCGAGACCGCTGGCAGGCTCATCGAGGAGAAGCACTTTCGGATCGTGCACAAGGCATCGCGCAAGGCACAGCCGCTGTTTCATTCCGCGGCTGAGTTCATGCACAAAGGCTTCCTTTTTATTCGAGAGGTCGGTGAGTTCAAGGACATCGTCGATGATCCCAAGCCTTCTCTGTTTCGGGATACGGTAGCAGGCGGCAAAAAAGTCGAGGTACTCCCAAGCCTTCATTTCATCGTAGACTCCGAAGAAGTCGGGCATGTAGCCGATAATTTTCCGCACTCCCATCGGGTCGCGGATCACGTCGATACCATCGATGAAAGCGTCGCCGTTTGTGGGAAGGAGAAGTGTCGCGAGGATTTTTATCGTGGTGGTTTTACCGGCGCCGTTCGGTCCGATGTAGCCGAAAATATCTCCCTGCTCAATTTCAAACGATACGCCTTTCAAAGCCTGGTTATTTTTGAAATGCTTCGTCAGGTTGTGAACTTCGATCATCGCCATGGGCTTGTCCTTCCTGCTCTTTGTTTACTTTTCAAGACGATAATAAAGCCAATTGGTTCAGCCGAAAAATTTCTCTAATCCTTCTGATCCTCTTCTTTCACTTCTTCTTCTATAACTTCCTCGACGACGATTATCTCCTCTCCCTCTTTAGCCTCCGGGATTTTCCCGCCCTCTTCAAGTTCGATTACTTCCTCGATGACTTCGACTACTTCAACCTCATCATCATCCACTTTTTCGATTTCGCCGGTTTCTTCCGGCATTTCAGATGTTTCTTCGTCAGGCTCGTCTTCAGGGAACGCGGTCTCCCCCTTTGCTCCCGGACGGACGCACATTTTGAAAATCTCGATAATGTCATCTTTTCCCAGGGGTTTTATCCCGCCAATTACACCCTTCTTGTCACCATAGATGCGGATGACATCCTGGGCCATTTTCTCGAAAATTTCAGGGTCATTGGGAATTCCGAGATCATCCATGAAGAGCCACGCGCCGATATCCTCGAGCCACTCGATAATCCGGTCGATGACCTTATCGACAGCCTCAAACGGATGGTGTGTTTCCAGTTCCATTGAGAACACACGGTCGCCGAGCTGGATGATCTTTTCGGGTTTCTCACTGCCGACATATTTGAGCCATCTCGGCAGCAGCAGAGCGAGTCCCCGACCGTGGGAGATGTCGAAATATCCGCTCATGGAATGCTGCATCATGTGAAGCGGGAAATCGCCGCCTCTTGGCCTGTTGATGAATCCGTGCAGGGCGCATGCCCCGAGCCAGCTTAACTGCGAGCGCGCATCGATGTCCTCGGGTTTTTCCAGAACCCTTTCGAGCGCGTCCATGACCTCGATGAAAAATCCCTCGGTGGTGCGGTCGGAAAATGGTGCGCTGTCATCGCTGTTGATATAGCTTTCGAGCACATGTGAGGCCATATCCACGCCACCGTCGCGGGTGTAGTCGATCGGCGTTGTCAGTGTCAACTGCGGATCGATAATGCTGACTTTCGGGAACATGGCATTCCCGAAAACCCCCGCCTTTTCGTGGGTTTCCGGATTGGTGACCACCGCGCCGGAATCGCCCTCGCTGCCGGTCGCCGCGAGAGTACTTGCCAGAACAATGGGGAGCGCCTGCTCGACCGTCAAATGATCGTCCTCCCACATCGCGACATATTTCCAGATATTGTCGGGATCGAAGAACCCGAACGCTATCACCTTGCTCGCATCCATGACCGATCCGCCACCGATTCCGATCACCATGTCACACTCGTTTTCGATTGCCATGCGTGCGGCGTCCTGTATCGTGGTCAGAAGCGGGTTCGGCTCGATACCCTCGAAAATGACCGGGTTCATGCCCGATTCCTTCAGTAATTCAATCGATCTGTCAAGAAGTCCGAATTCTCTGGCGGAGCTTTGACCGAACACTACGAGTGGTTTGTTGCCATACTCGCATGCCAGTTCGCCCAGACGGTCAAATTCACCCACTCCGAAAATCATCCGGATCGGGTTGTATAGTTCAAATTTTTTCACTCATTTCCTCCCGGAAGGCTGCAAACAAAAGCTCAGCCTGTTCCCTGTGTCAGGGATGGAAGGGATTGTAGCATTTTTTAAGGTGAGACAAGCTTTCGGGGGTTTGTAATGCCAAACTGCAGGATGGACTGTTGGAAAATGGAAAACTAATCCGGTACCCCACCCTTCAGGGTGGGCGATCCCGGAAACCATGCGCCTTCCACCCACCCTAAAGGGTGGGGTACCGGAAAGAACTTATTTTTTCAACAGCCGACGGGACGCCCGCGCTACAAAAATTCCGGATTATGAGACACCCTCTGAAGGGTGGGGTACCGGAAAATTCATATTTTTTCAATAAAATTCTTATTTTCTCAATAAAATTCTCATTTTTTCAACAGCTCCATATAGTTCACCTATCCCATTGAAGAAAAAAATTGCCGTTCTACTCAATCTGCCCTACAATATCAGCATGCTGAGAACTTGCATCCTGACACTCACACTCATAACTATCATGATCGTTTCGATTTCATGCGGAACCGGCGACCCGGTTACGCCACCGGGTGAAAATCCCGGCATGCAGATCGCGCTGTCGCGTGCCAATCCCGACCACCCGGAAATCAACCTGGTCATCATCACTGTTAATCGAACCGAAGATGGCGGCATTGCACTTCCGGGACGAAATATCGAGATCACCTCGTCATCGGGCGATATCGGGCTTGTGACCGATCGCGGCGACGGCACATACGAAGCGATCTGGACCGGCACACCGGAGGGAGAGGTCAGCATCATCGCAACCGACCCCGATACCGATCCGCCGGTGCAGGCCGGGATCACATTCATCGCGCTCGAACACCTGTTGCCCGAATGGGATGTGCCGATCAAACTGAAAAATCCCGTTTCGACCGATGGATGGGAGGCCGCGCCGTTTATTTATCCCGACGGTGACAAGCTGGTGTTTGCTTACATCACGCTTGACATGGTCGCGCTTGCCGCTGATGTCACTCGCTTGATCGGCGAGGAGCGTCCGGGACAATCGACACCGCAGACCTTTGATTTGTATATCGCTGAAAGGCCCGATGGTGAATTATGGTGGACCGGCTGGACTGTCGAACACGCGGAGATGAATTATTTCCAGGCTCTTCCGATGCATATCGCCGCGCCGAGTGTCACAAGCGACGGGCTGGCGTGCTTTGTCACCGTTCAGGAGTTCGTTCAGGATGCGTTCGAGCCGACCACGATCTGGATCTGCGATCCCGATTTCATGATGGCGCCGTCGCCGGTTGGTCCGCCGGTGAATATGACCGGTCTCGGCGAGGACAATCCATATTATGACGCAACGAACGGCTGGCTTTATTTCGACACGTACGATCTCGGCGATCCGCTGTCGAAACAGAATATCTGGGCGGCGCAGACTCTTGGAAACTGGCAATTCTCCGATCCTGTCCCGCTTGTCGATCTGAACACGGTCAACATCGAGACCCAGCCGTTCATGCACGAGCCGACCGGGATGCTTTATTTCGCGACCGACCGAGGTCAGGACGAGTTCATCCTTGCCATCTGGCGCTCGTCGACATCCGGCACATTCACTCTCACGCCCGAAAAAGTGGCCGGTGGAAATATCGCGCTGGGATGTCCGTCGATCTCATATGACGGGGAATGGTTCTGCTTCATGTACGCCCGCATGGACGCATCCGGCGCAAACGCGGATATTGCAATGGCACGGCGGATTGAGTAAATTTGCAAATAAAAATTCTGCAAATAAAAGTTCTACAAATAAAAGTTCTACAAATAGAATTTTGATAAATAATTACGGAATCCAAATAAAAATAGCTGAATCGGGTGCCGCCTACAACCGGAGCGTAAGCGGAGGTTGTAGGTGCCTCATCTTATGGTGACTCTCACATCGATGTTGACTCTTCCTCTTCCCCAAGCTCTCTTAATGCCTGTGTCAATCCCGACGGTGGGACTCCCAGCACGAGAATGCCACCATCCTCGACAAATATCTCCGCCTCACGTTCACGTCCAACGAAATCGTAATCCAACGGCTTGATCCAATCGGTCAGATAATGAATCCGCTGATTCGAACTTCCCCGAATCCCCTTGTTGTCTTCAAGAGATATTTTGAATCGACCGTCGATCAGAACGTCGGTTGCGTCAAGAAGCTCATCGACACCGGGACCGGGCGGCTCTTCCCGGAGTTCATCCAGAGTGTATCCGGTGTATGTAATCACCGAAAGCTCCCGAATTTCCCGTGCCCGATTAACAAGCGCCGCAAGACCGGAAGCCTGAAGCATCGGCTCGCCGCCCGACAGTGTCAGACCGGTGACATCCGGATTTTGAAGGAGTTCGTCGGCGAGAATTTCCGGCGTGACGAGTCTCTCCGGCTTTTTATTCCGCCATTTTGGAGAGATGCATTTTTCACATCTTCCCTCACAGCCCTGGACCCACACGACCGCGCGCGTACCGGGTCCGAGGATATCGACGACTATCCGTGTCATCGCGACATTGAGTTCCGGCAGTCCGCCGGTTTTCCATGGGTCGGGTTTCATTTTTTTCAATTTAAGTATACCAGCAAAAAGAACGCGGACACCCTTGTCCGTCTTCATTAATTGATGCGGGCAGGGGTGCCCGCGCTCCATAATTAAATAATCAGCTCTACCGTGCGACATTTAAAAATGGTAAATTAATAGTGTAATTCGTGACAATACAGACACATGGGGGCGTACCGGGCTTCGACGGTATTGCTTGAAGGGTCGTTTGCGCGTCGGGATCCCACCCATCCCGTAAAACGGTGGAACGCCATAATAATTGGCAACCAATACGCAGTTGCTGCTTAATAATTAAGCAGCTGTCCCCGAGGAGTTTGCCATTAGTTCCGAAGGGGGCATAACCTTTTAATGGCTGCCGCCCTGTTCGTGTCCGCTGGACAGGGTGAAAGACTGACGCGGACTGGGCGATTGCGATCCGGTCTCCGGGAGCGTAACCGCCGAGATCAAATCTGAAGACTACACGCGTAGACGACGGCCCGGGGGCAATATCGGACGCGGGTTCAACTCCCGCCGCCTCCACCAGTCAGAACAACTTCCTCGCGAAGCGAGGATTTCATAGGGCGAATTCCAGTTCCAGAGCACTTTCTGGGAGAATGCGAAGGAATGATAGAATGAGCCACCCTCGAATAATGGAAAGGGTTAACTTAAATGGATTTACGATTTTATGATGTCGAACA
>CBDUUJ010000162.1:0-6565 GCA_965370205.1 uncultured bacterium | reverse complement strand
CACGAAAAAAACAAGCGACATTGAAAAGGCTCTTCTCCAAAAGGGTTTCGAACATGACAAAACACACCATCGCATTTATTGGCTTCATGTTAAGGGCAAAAAGACGGGAATCCGCACTCGTATAAGTCATGGCAAGGAAGAGTACGACGACTACCTGCTTGCCATGGTGGCCAGGCAAATACAACTCAATAAAAAACAGTTTTTCTCTTATATTGATTGTAGTTTCACAAAGGAACAATACATCCAGCACTTGATCGACACGGGAAAAATTAAGCTAGGTTAAACAAGCATCCCTTTTTCCTCATCGCTCAATCCATAAAGCGCATTTACGATCTTATCTATCTCTCGTTTTCACCCCCCAATTCCCTTGATTGGCCCAAATCCCCCGGGTGCCGGTGACAAGCGCCGTTTGGCTTCCAGCCGAACAAGCTTGTCGCCGTCTCAACAATTCCAAAATTCCCCACTCCCCGCATTTCCAGACATTACCCCCGCATCCCGGTGCCATTTCTGGATGATTTGGGTTATTATTAGTGAAATACAACCTTAGTGATGCACTAATGAGCGACAAGAAAAAAATTATCGACCTCATAGAGGAAAAACGCGACGAGATTCTCCGTATCGCAAAAAAATACGGAGCGTCCAATGTGCGGATTTTCGGTTCTGTCGCGCGCGGTGAAGACGGTCCGGACAGCGATGTGGATTTCCTTGTTGTACTCGAAAAAGGACGGTCCCTTCTCGACCACGCAGGTCTTCAAGTAGCGCTGGGAAAATTGCTTGGATTAGAAGTGCATATTACAACCGAGGGTAGTTTAAGCGAGCACGCGCTCAATCAGGTCTCTAAAGAAGCTTTCGCAATTTAACGGCAATCAACTACATCCAGATAGATGATGACGGGGACGTCATCACTCCCGCAGGCGAGACGCCTACGCTCCGTTTATTATCAATCCACAACAATCCATATCAATCCACTTTACAAACTTGCCTCATCTGTTTTTCCCTGCTATATTCTTAGGCACATACCACTTTCGCAGTGTGATGCACGGGAAGACGGTGCGAATCCGTCGCTGTCCGGCAACTGTGTTGGCGATTCCCCCCGGATGACGCCATTCCTGTTAACGCTCCAAATCGAGCTGTGACGGGGAGAAGGCCCGGAGTGGGGAGATGACCCTGAGCCAGGAGACCGATCACTCTGCGCGTCCCGCCAAAAGATGCGCGCATCCGAAAGCGGGTACACCCGCCTTCGCTCCTCGCGAAGCAAGGAGTTTCGGCGGGCAACCACTCTTTGCCGCGAGCCATGAACTCGCAAAGGAGATTTTAATGTCACTCGATATCCCCCGTCTCTACCGCGCAGCATGCAATATATGTCCCGCCCCGATCGTATCACTCGCGATCATCTCAATCGCGATCGTCTCACTTATGATCACACTCTCAGGCTGCGGACAGACCGACCCGATGCTGCCCGATGTAAACCGCCTCGATTCCGGACAGAATGTTTCGGAGATCACCGCTGACAGTATCGAATCCATTCCCCATCACATCCGGGGTGAATGGTCGGTCTCGATTGATCGCGCCGGATTAATTGAAGTCGAACCGATCCGCACCGCAAGCGCGCACTGGGATGTCACCGGATTTATCTCGCCGCAGAAATGTCCCGGATGCCTTCAGTTTACAAATTTATCATTCATCGACACCAATCTTGTATCGGTTACCGTCGCGCTCACCCATCCGTTCCCCGGCGTATCCGATCTTGACGGCTTCGACGTGAAAGGTGTCGCGCTTGGTTTACCCGCGATTGATTTTGCATCGGGATCAGTGTCACGGTTCATCGAAAATCCGGATGGTTACACCGCGCGATGGTCGCACGATCCGTGGGCGGACCTCAACCCGTTCCTGGATTACGCGATCGACAATCCCGAGCGCAGGTTCGCCAACGGAACAATACATGAAAGGGAATTCATCGCGCGTCTGCCCGAAAGCGGACCGCTGGAATTCGACTACATCATCGACGCGTGCTGGCTTCCGCCAGATGAAATCGATCCGAAAAATCCGTCGCTCAGCCCGCACTGCAATGAAGCGTACGGATTGAATATCGATGTTTCCGGCAAGATCAATCCCCTTCCGGGTTCGAGTGCGGATGTCACTATCGAATTCCACGACTGGCAGAACGACGGCGCGGACGCGTCGGTGACAATGGAAATCCCGTCACTGATAAACGATCCGGTTCCGGCGATATTTGTTTCTGAAACCGACTCCGTAATTTTTTCGTGTGCAGTCTCAAACGAAAAAAATGCTCCCGCCGGAATCTACGATGCGCTTGTGCGTATCCGCGACCCGCTCAATAATCCCGAAACCGATTCGCTGACTTCTTTCCAAATTGTAAAGATCGAAGTTACCGATATCGTTCCGGAACTGACCGGAATTGAAATCGAACCCGATGCCCTCTCCCTGCCGGACACAAACTCAATCGATCAATTTCACCTGTATGGAATTTACTCGGACGACAGCAAGCTGCTGATTACAAATTCAGTTGATTGGGATGTCACAGGCACTGATCTGAACGGCAACGATCTCGCGAGTATCGATCCGGACGGAGCAATTACACGATTATCATCAAAATGGTGGGGCGGGACCGCAACAGTCACCGCCGACTATCAGGGACATCACGACAGCGCGACAGCATACTGCGAGGACCCGTTCGCGGATGAAAACGATGTCGAGTTCGGCGAATTAAATGAAGAGGGCGTCGGATTCGCAATTCCCGAACGGCTGATCGGACCGCCGTCCGGAGCCGGAAGCGGCGCGGGAAGTCTGGAAGTTTGCTCGCTCGGTTACGGCGGAATCGCGACTCTGGAATTCACGGACAACGTCATTGTGAATGAACCCGGCGCGGATTTTATCGTCTTCGAAAATCCATTCTACAGCGGCGGATGCGACTGGAACGGCGACTGGCAGCACGGCGTCTGGAATGAAACCGTGGTAATTGAGGTCAGCCGGGATGGAATTGAATGGCTACGTATGCCGTGCGACTACATCGCGGACAACGAAACATGCGGAATTCAGCCATGGATGAATATCAACAGCTTTTCCGGACTCGGCGGAGTTCATCCTGTCTACGCTTATGTTTATCCGGACGGTTCATTGAAAGACGATATCGATCCGACCGATCCGGACACCGCAGGCGGCGACTCATTCGATCTCGCGGATGTCGGTCTTGACTGGTGCAGATTTGTCAGGCTTATCGATACCGGCAAAGAATCTCAATTTCCGGGAACCGGACAATATGACGATGACGGCGACCTGATTCTGGACTTCGGGAAAATGTCCGGCATGGGCGCTGTCCCCGGATGCGCGGGATTCGACGGCGATTCCGTCGCGGCCATCCATTCAGGCAATCCTCTTTCGGTGCAATGATCGTGAATCGGTTAATAAAAAACATCCGACGAAAATCCGCCGCCGGATTTTTACCGATGCTTCTCGCTTTTATCCTTATTGTATGCCCGTCCGCATACGCGCAGGATGAAAACACCGACGAACCCAATGAGGAAGATGTTCTCGATCTCGGCACGCTTTACGTGGAGGACACGCTTCCGGATGCCGGGGAAATTCTCGACCGCCCGACAGCATTCGCGACCGTGCTCGATCCGCAGGAATTGAGCCGGCGGTCATTGACCCTGTCGGAGGCGCTCGATTCGGTGCCGGGAGTTTCGATAAGATCGTTCGGAGGGCTTGGCTCGTTATCAACAATTTCCATTCGTGGAATGGGAAGCGAGAACGTGCTTATTCTGCTCGATGGCATCCCGCTCAATCCAACGGGAGGCTCGGTCGATCTGAGCGACATTCCTCTCGGTTCACTCGAACGAATCGAAGTCCTACGCGGCGGCGAGGGAGCGTTCACCGGCGGTGGAGCGGTCGGGGGAGTGATCCGCCTGACAAGCCTGAGTGCGGATGATGATTCCGGAACGACCCGATCGGGACGATTATCGCTCGGCAGTTTCAACACCGCGACCGGAGCGTTCACGTGGCGTGCTCCAGGCGATCTTTTTCATTTTGAAATGGCAGGATCACGCGGAGAATTTCCATTCCTCAACGATAACGGAACATCCTTCGACACATCCGATGACTTCATCGATACCCGCGTCAACAATGAATTTTCATCGGTCGAGGCACGGTACGGGCATTCGTGGAAATTTGACGAGTCCCGAACTTTCGGAATCTCGATGGAATACTTCCGCGCCGAAAAAGGAATTCCCGGCATAACGACATTCCCAAGTCCGAACGCATCACAGACCGATAATCGGGTTTTCCTTCACGCGCTATATTCCGATCCGGCATATCAGGATGGAAAACTCAACATGTCGATCGCGTGGCTCAGACAGGGACGGCATTTCGCGGATGAATTCGGCGAGAGCACCGGAGTGCCGCTTTTCACGTCATGGATTCATAACCGCATTGAGCCAAAAATCGAGTGGACGGGAATTGGTTTCGGTGACGATGACGTTCTGACCGTCGGGACATCGTTCGCGCTTGAAACTCTCGACGCCGGTGAATACGACAACCCGTCAAGGGATACATTATCCGCATGGGTCCGTGATGAATGGTATTACCAATCGGGAGCCGTTCTTGCAGGCGGTTTCAGAAATGATCTCGTCGATGGTGACAACACTATAAGCCCTCGCGCCGGTTTGAAATATCCATTTGATGATAATCTGACAGCACGGACAAATTTCGGGCTTGATTTCCGTCCGCCGAGTTTCGAGGAGCTTTATCGAAACGAGGGCATGGTGATCGGCAATCCCGACCTTGTTCCCGAACGCACGCTGAATTTCGATATCGGACTGACACACACATCGGAGAAATTCAGAATCGAAGCTGTCTATTTCAACATCCAGACAAAAGACTTAATCGACTACCTTCTCATCTCCGGATTCCGCTGGAAGCCGTACAACATCGGTCGCGCGAGATCGAGCGGTTTTGAAATGTCGATCGACTGGATTCTTGACGAGGACTGGGAGTTGCGCGGTAATTACACACGCACTCGCGCGATCGACACATCCGGCGACCCCACCCGTCAGGGAATGCCGCTCGTCGGGCAGCCATCAAGCGACCTCTTCGCCGAGCTTCGATGGAATCCGGACCCGTGGGAAATATTTATCAACTGGGAGAGACGGGGTTCAAGTCCGATAACACCGTCCGGTACAAGATTTCTCCAGTCGAATAATTCAGCCGGACTTGGCCTTGGATACAATTTTTCCGAGGGGGAATCGCTTCTCTTCGAGGTGAAAAATCTGTTCGATTACGACCTTACCGATGTGCGCGGATTCCCCCTGCCCGGTCGAAGTTATTTCCTTACACTGAAAGGTGAATGGTAGATCGATGCGACAAAATATTCTCCTGATATTTCTCATTCTCCTTCTGACCGGATGCACCGTTGGTCGGGGCACCGGTGTGTTTCCTCCGGCTGCCGACCTGAACGCGCAGCCGCCGCTTGGCTCCAATGACGACGGACGGGATTACCGCATACTCGTCGCGAACGGCCTCTCCGAAACGATCACGCTTATTGAACGAAACGACGGGACATGGAACGTGTCGCCGGATATCCTTCCGACCGGTCAGGCTCCGAATCAATTCGCCATCCGTGACGGAATCTGCTATCTCGTGAACTCGCTTTCCAACGCGATTCAGGTCATCGATCCGAAAACACTGACCACCATCCGGGAGATAAGCACTGGCGCTGGAACGAATCCGATGTTCATGGATTTTGTCGACGACACAACCGCGTTCGTCACGTGTTACATCACGAATGAGGTACTTCTGGTCGATCTAAAAACGGAAACCGAACCTGAAAATCGAATCATCGAGCGAATCCCTCTTCCCGATTCGGATGAGCTTCCGCACGATGAAGGAGTTACCACGAACGCGCGACCGGGCGGACTTGCGGTTGTCGATAATCGATGTTTCGTCGCGTGCTCGAATCTTCAGATGGCGCATATGGCGGGCGGTCCGGGAGTTCTGATCGAAATCGATATCCCAACCCTTTCAATCAGCGCAATTCATGAACTCACCGGACGCGACACCACACAGGTAATTCACTCGCCGAGATTTCCCGAACGATTGATTATCCTCTCGGCAGGCGATTACGATTTCATGGAGGGATTCATCGGGAACGGCGTAGTGGAAAGCCTCGATCTCGAAACCGGCGAAATATTCCAGGTGATCGAAATCGATGGCGCTCCGTTCGGCGGCGCGATAGGTCCGGACGATATCCTGCTCATGGAAAATGGAAAGGAGAGCGCACTTCTGAGAGTTGACTTGAGAGACGGTATCGAACTGCAAAATTTCAAACTCCCAACCTATGGGGAACCATTAAGTTACGCATCCGCGCTTCTGGGACTGCAGGGACTGATATGCGTCACGAATTTCAACGCCGACCGTCTGTATCTCCTCGATCCGAACACCGGCGACATCCTCGCGGAACTCGCAACCGGCGACGGCCCGGACGCGATTATCTTAGACCACTAGTGTCCGGTAAAAAGTAAATGACTTGAAGAGCCCCGCCTCATCGGAT
>CBDUUJ010000161.1:0-6610 GCA_965370205.1 uncultured bacterium | reverse complement strand
AATCCCTAAAGGTTATTAATGCTGATTGTAACCATATAAGCGACATTTCCGTTCTCAATGAATTCCCATCCCTCGAAACGGCAGGATTCCCCTACAACGAAATAACCGAAGTTTCCCTGTCAGGGCTCGACGAACTCAGGACACTTTCCCTGTCCGGCAACCATATAACTGAGGTATCTCTTTTAAACCTTCAAGCTCTCTACTATATTGACCTGGACAGTAACCAGGTTTCACAGGTGAACCTTATTTGCCTCCCCAACCTGGATTTACTCCGGATGAATTACAACCATGTTGATGACCTCACGCTGCAGGATGTTCCCAACCTTTGCGCTATGGATTTGATGTGCAACCAAATCGATGATATCGGTTTTCTCAGCAACACACCCTTAATAAGTTACCTGGGACTTGCATCCAACCAGATCAGTGATCTGACCCCGCTTGCCGATCTTGCTGAACTTCACTACATTGACCTGACACATAATCACATCAGCGACCTCGCGCCGCTCGTACAAAATGAAGGGATTGCTTCCGGGGATCGATTATTCTTATTGAGTAACCCGTTAAGCACCACAGCGATTTACATCCATATCCCTGAACTCGAATCGCGCGGTGTGCGGGTTAATTATTAGCAAACGGTGACGAAATCGATTCAATAGTGGAATTATAAGCCTACCGAAATTTCTCAAGATTTTCCATAAACGGTGGATATGCGACTCCTTTGTCGGTGATTATCGCTGTAATTAAACGGTTTGGGGTTACATCAAACGCCGGGTTCGCGACATCCACATCCCTGTATGCCTCTTCCGCGCCGGGGATTATGCTCAAAACCTCGTCACGGCTTCTTTCTTCGATGGGAATATGGTCGCCGTCCGGGCAGTTGAAATCGACTGTGCTTAATGGAGCGGCGATATAGAATGGGATGTTATGTTCCTTACACAGAACCGCGACCGTGTAGGTGCCGATTTTATTCGCCGCGTCGCCGTTCGCCGCGACCCGATCAGCTCCGGTAACCGCCGCGACAATTTTTTTCAATTTCATGAAATGCCCCGCCATGTTGTCGGTGATAATCGTGAACGGCATCTTAAGACGGTCAAGCTCCCATGCGGTCAGGCGCGCTCCCTGGAGTCGGGGACGAGTCTCATCGGAGTAGACATGGATTTTCTTTCCCATCTCCCACGCGGCTCTGAGGACACCGACCGCTGTTCCGTAACCGGCTGTCGCGAGCGCCCCTGCGTTGCAGTGAGTCAGCACGCCGCCCTCATCGGGAAGAAGCTCCGCGCCGAATTTTCCGATAGTTTTGCACATCTCGAAATCTTCCCACCGGATTGCATCCGCCTCACTCACAATCATGTCCGCAAGCTCGGCCGGCAGTTTGCCGGGATTGATCTCGACAAATTCCATAATTCGATTGAGCGCCCAGAACAGGTTGACCGCGGTCGGACGGGTTCGCGCGAGACGGTCCCGCGCTTTCGATAACCCGACATCGAATTCCTCGCGGGATTTGTCCTTCAGTGAAATCGCAGCGAGCGCCATGCCGTATGCAGCCGATACTCCGATCGCGGGCGCGCCCCTGACCACCATGATCTCTATCCAGCGTGCGACCTCCTCCATCGAATCGGTCGCGAGTTCTTTATACTCGCCTGGCAGAATGGTCTGGTCGATCATGATTACCTTTCCATCCTCCCATCGAACCGGGTAAATCTCCTCGGGCATTTATGGGCCTCCATTTATGTCGGTGACTAATGGGGACAGGCACCCAATTTTGCCGTTCAAGCTTTTTAAATAACGCAAGACTAAAAGCGGCAAAATTGTGTGCCAGTCCCCTTATGTGCCAGTCCCCTTATGTGCCAGTCCCCTTATGTGCAATCCCCTTATGTACTGTCCCCTTATGTGCTGTCCCCTTGTATGCAGCCCCCTTGTGTATATCACCTGCTCCGAAGTTTCGAGAGCAGTCTCAGGAATTCAATATAAAGCCAGACCAGCGTGACGATCAGCCCGAATGCGGCGTACCATTCCATGTACTTCGGCGCGCCTAACTGCGATCCTTTCTCGATGAAATCGAAATCCAGCACGAGGTTGAGCGTCGCGATAACGATCACCAGCAGGCTGAACCCGATCCCGATCATTCCGTTTCCATGAATATAGGGGATACCTGCGCCGAAAAATCCGAGGATCCATGTGGCAAGATAGACAAGGAAAATCGCTCCGGTCGCGGCCATTACACCAAGCCTGAATTTGTCGGTGACTTTTATGATTCCGGTTTTGTAGATTGTCAGGATCAGAAACAGCGTTCCGAAAGTCAGCCCGACCGCCTGGATGACAATCCCCGGAAAAATCGTTTCCATATAGGATGACAACGCACCAAGCAGCAGGCCTTCCAGGATCGCGTAAATCGGCGCGGTGAACATCGCCCATTTTTTTGCAAAGATTGTAATAAGCGCGAAAATCAATCCGCCTATCAGCCCGACGAACATCCACGGCATCACGACCGCTGCTCCCGCTCCGATTGCAGCGGCGGCTCCCGCCTCGACCGACTCCGCGGCTCCAATATCGAATGACGCGACGGCGGCATAGAACATCCGCCATGTGACAATCGCGCCGAACACGACAAGCATCAGGAGAATCGCGGTCTTGTTTACCGTCCCGCCGATCGTCATCGTCTCGACACCGGATTCCGCCATCGCGGCGTCCCTGAATATTTTCTCGTTAAGCGCAGGATTCGCTGTTCTCATTTTTCATTTCTCCAGTACCACCATAATATACAAAAAATTCTTCATAAATGTTCATTAAATTTGTGCCGGCTGGAAGCCAGCGTTACAGCCGGCAGGGATGCCAGCGCTACATTTAAGGGATGCCAGCTCTACGTTCAAGGGATGCCAACGCTACATTTAAGGGATGCCAGCGCTACATTCAAGGGATGCCAGCTCTACGTTCAAGGAATGCCAGCGCGATATACAAGGGAAAATCGATCCTTTACCCCTTCCCTTCTATCTGGTATCGTAACGAAGGATTCTTACTTTAATCGACCTGAGAGGTTATCCGATGGACACCGATATCAAATATTCCCCGGGAGTGCAGCGTTATGTCGACGCTGCCAGAAAAGTCATGGAGGAGCGCGAGCGATACATCAGGGATGTCGTCAAGACCTGGAAATTCGACACGATCGCGGTTCACGGGCTTTATTCGGTTCAGGAAGCGCTTGAAAAAAACCAGGGATCGATTATCGAGCCGATTTTCATGTCGTCAAGCCAGGCATGGCACGACTCGGACGAGATGGAGGCCGCGCTCGCCTACCTGATCCCCGGATGGGCGTACTCAAGAATCGCGAACCCGTCCACGTCATATCTTGAAGACACGCTCATGCTGCTGGAAACATACGGAACCGATGTCGAGGCGACCTGCTCCTGCACATCGAGCGGAATGAGCGCGATATTCTCGGCCACCGAGCCGCTTCTCGCGATGGAACCCCAGCAGTCCGGTCCATGGAATTTCGTTTCATGCCGGCAGATATACGGCGGAACCTACCAGCTTTTCAATGTCCGTCACCCGCAGATGGGCGCTGAGTGCAGATGGGTCGACGATCCGAACGATCCGGATGAATGGGAATCGAAGATCGATGTGAACACAAGTTTCCTTTTCGGTGAACTGCCGTCAAATCCGGGACAGAATTTTTTCGATGTGAAAAAAGTCGCCGATATCGCGCACAGCCACAAGATACCTCTCATCGTCGATTCAACCATCGCGACCCCGGCGCTGCTCAGGCCGTTCGAGCATGGCGCGGATGTCGTTGTCCATTCAGTGACAAAAACAATGACCTCATCCGGATTCGGCATTGCAGGCGCGATCATCGCGAAAAAAGGACTCCATTTCAGATCGATTCCGTGGGAGGGCCAGGACGATTACGCGGCGTATCTCAAAATGCTTCCAAACCGCGATTTTGGTCCGAATTTATCGCCGTTCCATGCGATTCTAACGCTGAACGATATCAGGACACTCAGGAGCAAAGTTTCCAGGATGTCGTACTCGGCGCAGAAGGTCGCTGAATTCCTGGACGCTCATCCGAAAGTTGAGAAAGTCGAATACCTCGGGCTGAAGGATCATAAATACCATGATGTCGCGAGCAAATATATGTGGCTCGTGGACAGCGAGTATGATGATGTTTATGGCGGACGGGTCAACCGCTATGGGCATCTCCTGAGTTTCATAATGAAGGACGGTCCCCAGGCTGCGCGGAATGTACTCGACGGGCTCCAGCGAATCTGGCGCGCGACCGATCTCGGGCGCATCAAGTCGATCGCGAATATCCCCACGATTTCGACCCATCAGCAGCAGGGCGAAGAAAACCGCATGGCGGCAAGCATCCCCCCGAATCTTGTCAGGCTGTGTGTCGGCGCCGAGCATCCGGACGACATAATCGCCGACCTGGACCAGTCCCTCGATAAAGCCTGAATTTGGATTAACCGCTGTAACAGAGCCGCGACCGTCAGGGAGCGGACCATCCGCTTGCTGACGCGCGCGGCTCTGACAGGGCGGTTATTTCATTATTTATATCATAACCCGATCGATTGCCTCCGATTAAACCCGATTAAGGATTTTTCACATTACTTACCCGACATTAATTTGGGGCATGACTTTCATTAGCTGTGTTTAGGCAAATGAATAAGTCAGCTCGACCTTGAGGAGGGTATTTAAGTATGAGGAGCGGACGCGACAGGTGGGAAAACGAGGGAAAGCCTTCATCAGTGCAGAGAGGATTTTTCTCGAAAATCTACAATAAAATCATTTTCTGGCTCGGAGCATTTTCTTTGTTGTTCTGGGCATTTATCTCTATGGGTTTATACAGCCATTTCACCTCAAAGGCCATCGACGAAGTATCGCTTGCTCAGGCATGCAATGATACTTTTCTTTTCTCTGGCCTTTTAGCAGCTTTTATGATTGGCATGTCCTTTTTCGGGTTGTTTCTGGTCAGGAAATTCGGAACCGAGCCTTTAAGAAAGCTTCGTGACGGCGCCATGCTATTTGGGCAGGGAAAGCTTAGTCACAGGATCGATATCGACAGCGGGGATGAAATCGGGGATCTGGCAGATTCATTCAACACTATGGCGGAGAAAATCCAGGAATCGCATTCCAGTATGGAAAATAGAATTAATGAACGCACCGGGGAACTGAGCGAGAAGGTCGCGGAACTTCAGGCGCTCACAAGTTTGATGACAGGCAGGGAAAAACGGATGATCGAGCTGAAAAAGGAGATCAACTCACTGCTCGACCGTCTCGGCGAGGATCATAAATATAATATTGATCGCAAGCCGGAACCCGTGGAGGCAGGTAATGGATAACAATATGGGTATTGGTATTAATAATAAAATTCCCGTAAAACGCAGATATTTTACAGCGGCGCTTTTAGTGTGCATCTGCTTCGCAATCACAGTTATTGCATATGCCGGTTTCGGGAAATTGGAAAACAGACGGATACGGGAGGAATTTGAAAGACGAGCCGATAACAGGACTTCAATTCTGCAGACCGGTATCGAGAATCATTTAAAAGCGCTCCATTTCCTGAGAAATTTCTATAACAGCAGCATCTTTGTCGAGCGGGGTGAATTCGCCGTGTTTGCGGAAGCGGAAATGGACCATTATGGCGGTTTCCAGGCAGCGGAATGGATCCCCTGTGTGCCCAGATCAAAACGTGCCGAATACGAGGAGGCGGCACGGGCTGATGGTCTCGACGGTTTTCAGTTCACCGAGGAGGAGTCGCCCGGACGGATGGTCCCGACCGGGCAGCGCGATGAGTACTTCCCCGTTTATTACATTGAGCCGTTTGAGGGCAATGAAGCCGCGCTGGGTCTCGATCTGGGTTTATTCCCTGATACTCTGTCAGACCTTTACAAAGCACGCGACACCGGGGAATCGGTCGTGACCGAGCGGGGCAGGCTCGTGCAGGAAACGGGCGATCAAATCGGCTTTATCATGTTTCTGCCTGTTTATCAGAATAACGCACCACTTTCAACAATAGAAGAACGTCGGGAGAACCTGACCGGCTTTATCGGGGGGGTCTTTCGGATAAATGACCTGGTGGAATCGGTTTTTAAGGATTACGACATGGGCGGGGTCAATTTTCATATCCATGACAAATCCGCGCCGGAAGATATAATAGAACTGTACGAACCGAGCAATAATACTGCATTAACCGGATCCTACGAGGAACTGCATGAGAATATCATCTCAGGGATACATTCCGTCACAACACTTAACATCAGGGGATATGAATGGTCCTTAATATTCTACCCGACGGATGATTTTTTTCAGGCGGAGAGATCACGGCTTCCTCTGGATATCCTGATTACCGGTTTGATTTTCACATTTCTGCTGGGATTATTTCTTGCCTTGAACGCAAACCGAACCGCGCATATCGAACGGCTGGTGATTGTGCGCACGTCGGAACTGCAAAAGGAAATGACAAGAACCACCAAAGCAGAGAAAGCGCTTGAGAAACGCAATGAAGAGCTGGAAAGTTCCATAACCGAACGCGACGAGGCTATTAAGGAAGCAGAGGCTGCGCAGGCAGTCGTGCCCAATCTTCTGGATGACGCAAACGCGCAGGCTGAAGAAC
>CBDUUJ010000160.1:0-6617 GCA_965370205.1 uncultured bacterium | reverse complement strand
GCCGATCCGAAATTACCCTTAACATCTCGCATACCGCTTTCATATACTGTTACTGGAGTTCAGTCTTGTGCTCTTCCGCTCTCCCAGGTCTGTGCCCAGACGAAGTCGCCCGATGAATTGAACTTGCTCAGGAAGACATCCTCACCACCATTCGTGGTGTGCGGATCAACACCGTCGTCGGGGTCGAAATCGACTGTGCCATTGAACACACCTGTAACGTAGACATTCCCAGAGCCGTCAGCGGCAACTCCATAGCCTATATCAGAAAATAACCCACCCCAGGTCCGCGCCCAGACGAAGTCGCCCGATGAATCGAACTTGCTCAGGAAGACATCGAAGGAACCATTCGCCGTGTGCGAATCAATACCGTCGCCGGGGTCGAAATTGACTATGCCCGCGAAACGGCCCGAAACGTAGAAATTCCCTGAGCCGTCAGTGGCAACTCCCTGGCTATAATCATTACCTGACCCACCCCAGGTCCGCGCCCATCCGAAATCAACGATGCTGAAATCGTCATCGGATACATCACACACATTGGGATAATCAGTCGAGCTGACCCTCACACGTACGGTGTCGGAAACATCACATGGTATGGGATCCCACATGTAGCTGCCGTCGTTGGGTTCATCCGTAGCAATACTGTTGATGTCAGAGACGAAATTATCTTTGGAGTACTCAATGAATACCGTGCCGTTTACGTTAATGGAGTCCCAGGTGATCTCCTCGTCGCTTCCCCATGCCCATTCTTCACCGCCGTTTGGAGTCAGGACCTCTATCCAGGAAAGCTTAACAGGCACATTAATCAGGTAATACCCCGCCAACGGGCCATCAGCATCGTTTGGTACGTCGTATTGGTTCGAATAATCCAACTCCGGGTACCTTACATCGATCCATACCGGCAGTGGGTCTGATGATGTCAATGTCTCAACTGGTATCTCGACATGAAAAGCCTCGTAGAATTCAGTCGAACCGGTGCATGTCATATCGACTTCATATGGCCCGGTCCAGGCATCCGAGTAGATCAGGATTTCATATTCTCCCATTGTCCCAGCATCGCATGTCGCCGACCAGTCCCACGGACTGATGTCGAGCTTTACACTGCCGCCGAAATCGGGATCAACATACCAGGCATTGCTGTTGTCGACGATATCGCACACAAGCGCCTCGTCCGCGTTCGCCTCCGGCGGGAAGTCCTCCGGCACATTGTTCGGCGGATCAGGGTAGTTGATATTATCTTCCCAGTGACCGATCACGGCGTACTGGAAAGGTGCTTTACCCGTAGTCGGCAGGTCGGGGAACAGCATCGAATAATGCCGCCAGTTCGTGCTGCCCTCGGCGAACATCCCGCGATCCGAAGAATTTGCGATCAGGAACTGGAATTCGTCATCGTTCAGCCCAAGCCCGTCCGCGAAATACTTGTATCCGTTCAATTCTGCCGATGGATCATAACCTGGTGTACCGTAATCTCCGGGCATGTACTTTAAGATATCCGTGCCGCCCCCTTGGAATTCGATAGCGTTGAACCACCGGGTGTATCCGTCCGCGTTCAGGAGCACCTGGTCGTTGACGCCGGGGATCGCGAAGTCCTCAGGTCCGGGATAGGTGCCGTTCCCGTCACCCATGAACACGCCGATTACATCGAACCCGGTGTATTTCTTCATGGATTTCAGGCAGTGTTCAAGACCAATGTCGATGTCTACTTCCCCTGTCATGTCGTTGATGACAATGTTCTCAAAGTAGACCTTCACGGGAAGCTTGGTGAGGTTCGCTGGGAACGTCGCGTGCCTGAGCGGTACAGCATCGACCATTCCGGTTTCAGCGTCGATGTAGACATCCCAGTAACCCCATAGGTGTGTCTGGGTTTGTCCCTGTTGTGCGGTGTGATTTGATTCTGCGGTTAATTCTGTGATCGGTTCCTGATCGGCAGTTGGCGCGATCGGACTTCCATCACCACCGGAACAGCCGATCATGACAAATGCTGTCACAAGCATTGCCGTGAGAATTGCCATCAATCGATTCATTGCGTGGCCCCTTTACCTACAATTTTGAAAAACGATAAAGCACTTTCCCGAAAATTGATTATAATATAATAGTATAATAATTGTCTAAAGTAAACATACTAATGCATTAAAATAAATCAATAATCATCTACTTCGGCGCTTCCGCGAATCCGAACATAAAAATGCCCCCTTTGGATTGCGGGGGCGATTATTCATTTAAGTTAGTGAGCCTGCAGCACGAGCGGAAACGGTCTACCAGCACCCGTCCGGCAGGAATTTGATTAGGAACACATCACAGCGTCCATTCGACGTATGCTCATCTGGATACTCATTGCAGAGATGATCGGTCGGAGCGAAATCGACTATGCTCCAAAAATAGCCTGTAACATAGATATTCCCTGAGATGTCAGTAGCAACTTCCAAACCATCATCCCATTCCGATCCACCCCATGTCCGAGCCCACTCTAGGTTACCCGATGAATCAAACTTGCTCAGAAAGGCATCATCCAACCCATTCGATGTATACGAATCACCTCCGACGATATCGAAATCGGTTGTCCATGCAAAATCTCCCGAAACGTAGATATTTCCGGAGCAGTCAATGGCGACTTCACTGCCACAATCATGAGATGCCCCTCCCCAGGTTCGCACCCACTCTAATTCACCCGATAAATTGACCTTGCTCAGGTAGACATCACTATGGCCATTCGAGGTATATTGATTCCCACAGCTCGTGTCGAAATTAACCGTATTCTTGAAATAGCCTGTAACGTAAACATTCCCATAGCTATCAGTTGCAATTCCTATTCCAACAGTACTCTCTGGCCCACCCCAGGTCCGTACCCACTCGAAGTTACCCGATGAATCGAACTTGCTCAGGAATGCATCAGCATAACCATTCGAAGTGTGCGGATTGCCGCCGTCAGGATCGAAATCGGTTGTGCCGTAGAAAACACCCGTAACATATATGTTCCCGGAGCTGTCAACAGCAGCTTCATAGCCACTATCAAATTCAGATCCCCCCCAGGTCTGCGCCCACTCGAAATTTCCCGATGAATCGAATTTGCTCAGGAAGACATCATAAGAACCGGTGTGCGGATCGCCGCCGTCGGGGTCGAAATCGACAGTTTTATTAAAACGACCGGTAATATAGACATTGCCATAATCGTCAACGGCGATTCCACAACCTCCGTCAGATCCTGCCCCCCCCCAGGTCCGCGCCCACTCGAAGCTGCCCGAAGAGTCGAATTTACTCAAGAAGACATCCCACAGACCATTCGATGTGTGCACATCCCCACCGTCAGGGTCGAAATCAACTGTGCCATTGAACCAGCCCGTAACGTAGACATTCCCCGAGCTGTCTACTGCAACTCCCTGGCTGCGATCATTGTCTGACCCGCCCCATGTACGCGCCCACTCGAAGTTACCCAATGAATCGAATTTGCTCAGAGAGATATCCAACTCGCCATTCGACGTATGCATATCTCCGCCTCCGGGATCGAAATCAACCGTGCGAGTGAAATCGCCTGTGACGTAGATATTCCCGGTACCGTCAACAACAACTCCAAAGCCATGATCATTCTCTGATCCTCCCCAGGTTCGCGCCCAGCCGGAATCAACAGAGTTTATATCATCATCGGATATATCACTTTCGACTTCCCCGGACCAACCTGTCGCAACAAATGCGGCAACAGCAATCACCATAAGAAGTACTTTCCATCGATTCATAAAAAACCTCCCTTACATGGTTTCCACTTATAGCGATGATTCAATGCGATGTAAAGTTGCGTCAATTTACTGTGCCTGGCGGAAGCACCATGCAAAGGTTCTTAATGCAATTGAATCTAAAATGAAAGAAGGGCCTTAATAGGCCCGTCTTCCTAATGTTGCCTCACAAATTGTTGGCGGGAAGCTTATTTCCTGACGCGGAATTCGATTGTCTTTCCCTCGGTTGAGAGGGTGTACTTGCCCGCTTTCAGCCCGGCGAAGACGAACTTCCCCGTGGCGTCGGTGCAGGCGACATCAACGAATTCCTTGCCTTTGAAAATACGGATTGGATAGAACTTCAGCTTCTCACCTGATGTGTTGAAGATGAACCCGATGACCTTATCGTCCTCGACCATCTCGGTTTTTCCCTTCGGTACGCTGTCCCTGTTCTGGAGTCGCGACGAGAGATTTTGTGATGAGTTGACGAGAAGGATGTCGGAGATCGCCGATTCGTCCGTTTTGGCTTTCTTGCGTTTCCGCTTGGCGCCGAGGTCTTCCTCGTGGGGGAAGATCTCCTCTACGGGATAGCCCAGCGCGTTAGCCAGGCGTTGTCGCGTGAGGTATGACGGTGTGCGGTTACACGATTCGATGTTGGATATCGTGGCCTGCGCTACACCAGTCATCCGGCTCAGCTCAATCTGTGACTTGTCGGCCTTTACTCGAAATTCTCTTAAACGGTTTATGGTTCATCACCCCTATTAAAATATGGTGATTTAATAAGCCTACCCGAATAATATAACATATTCATAATAGGCTTTCAAGAACATTTTCTCAACTATTCGACCTAAAAATGCTCTCGTCACCTTTGATGCTTTCTGGTGTAATATTATAGCGTTTCTTACACTGTTTATAATATAGTAAATTTATCGCGCGTTGTCAAGCGCCGATGTAAATATTCATACACGTTTCTTTCGACACCGTTTCACCTTCCTGAAGTTCATTCTGTCACGGTTGATCTATCGCCGGTTCTGTTTATACTTCGGAATGCCGGGAAACTCAGATGAACCAATTTGCGATATAATGTTTCTTTGTTGAATGATTACCTATCGGTCCGCGCGGAGGCGTGAAAATGTTCCAGAAATCCAATTCCCTGAGATTTACCGTATTGCTGACACTACTGCTGTCGAGCTTTGCTGCAGCGCCGTCATTTGCACAGGACGATGATTCGGACAGTGACATCTTCTGGCTTCGGTGGAAACCTGAATTGGGCGCTGTATACACCTATATGCTGTCCACGTCCGGAACCCACGGTGAGAGCATCATGGTGAACACGGAAAATTTCAGGATAGAGGTTGTCGATATCGGCGGACCTCCCAACGATTACATTTCTCTTGTCGCATGGGGTGAAGATGTTCCTGAGAACGCGCCGCTTGCTTTCAGATTTCAACGGTCTCTCTTTCCGGAATTTCCGTACACTGTCGATTCATATGGAAATACTGAAGCTATGACAGGTCAGCCGTTCCCGCCTTTCCTGAATGTTCCGATATTGCCTGAAGACAGAATAACTGAAGGCATGAGCTGGGCGGGCGGACCGGTTGGAATTCTTCCCGACGCCAATGTCGGAGCGATTCCGTTTACCTGCAGCTCCACGGTCACCTCAATCGCGGATTACAGGGGTGACGAGTGCGTGTTTATCGATACTGTATATGAGGTTGCCATCGAGGAGGGAAAGCAGTCGTTCATGCCGTTTCTCGGACTGGTCGAGGGTGATGTCGGCGAGGAAGCGGGGCAGGGTGCTCCGGTGGGAGGAGTGGTCGAGGATTCACGGGCACATGAGGCGGGGATCGAACCGGGTGATTTTATCATCGAAGCTGAAGGGCAGCGAATCCGGGGATGGGGAGGTCTTGAGGCGATCATTCCGGTTCTCGTTCCGGAGATGCCGGTCGAATTCAGGGTGCGTCGCGGAGATGAGGAATTCGAAATTGAAATCACACCCGAGGGAGTTCCACTTGCATTTATTTCCGCAACCGGCGGTCTGCGCTCAACGTGCTATTTCAGCATTGAGCGCGGTATCCCGATGAAGATCGATCTTGTGTCGGAGGATCTGATTTTCACTCTGTCAAATGCGGAGGGCGAGGAGGATGTTCGCGAGATCGATCTTCACTATATTCTCGAATACCAGCGCGGCGGATGATATTGTCGCATAATGTTGAAGGACGGGTAATGCTTAAGGTGAGTCTTCGAGCAAGCATGTAGCCCGGTGAACCCATCTCTCACAACACTGGTCAATTGCGCGTTATCATTTCGATGAGATGGGTTCCCGGTTTTTATTGCACGTATAAATAATCCCAAAAGAGAAAGATGTATAATGCATTTACAATGAATTATCGGAGATACAATTGTGACTGGAATACTGGCAATCGATGCTGCATGGACCAGCAGTAATCCGAGCGGTGTGGCTGTTCTTGAACAATCCTCATCAGGCTGGCATTGCCGAGCACTGGCGCCGAGCTACGAATCATTCCTGCAGCTTGCCGAAGGGGAACCTGTCGACTGGAATGTAAAAGCTCGAGGCTCCAAACCTGATGCCGGGAAGCTTATCGAAACCGCGAATTCGTTTCTCAGGGGAAGCACAATCAGCCTTATTACAATTGACATGCCGATTTCGACGATCCGCTTTTCCGACAGGAGAGCAGCGGATCAGGAGGTTTCAAAAGCTTTTGGGGGAAGGGGATGCGCAACCCATACTCCTTCAGAAAAATTCCCTGGTAAATTCGGCAGGGAAATCACCGATGATTTCGTTTCTCTTGGTTTCCGTATCGCAACTGCTGAATCAGCAGTAATGAATAATATGATCATAGAAGTTTATCCGCATCCTGCCATACTAACCCTGCTGGATGCGGATTACCG
>CBDUUJ010000159.1:0-6649 GCA_965370205.1 uncultured bacterium | reverse complement strand
AACCCTCTGCGGGAATCAACGAAATCACTATGGGATAAAGATTCACATCGCCGCTGGCTGTATCCATCTTCGCCTGGACGCCGAGAGCGAATACCATGAAACTTTCAGGAACGAACCATTTTCCATTTTCCTCGAGCATCTGTTCCCCGTAATCAACATGCCTGCCTGCAAGATTGATCGTGCTGGCACCCGGATCGACAGCAAGCACACCGTGTACGGTCCCGCCGATCAGCAGACGGTCGCCATCGTAAAGAACCGACAATCCAAGCTGTTCGGCGACATCATCGAGCGCCACGAATACATGTCCGTTCCTCATTATGTAGGAATGCGCGAGTGGAGTTCCGCCGAAGCAGACATTTCCGGCATGAACGGGAAATGCGACCGAAAAAAATGCGGTCAATGCAATTATCAATATGAGGATGGATCGTATGGCCGCTCTATGTGTCATGGCTGGTCCTCCGTCGGGGTGCTGTCGATATTTACCGCACGTTCCGCATTCCAGCAATCGCTGCATGGCTCAGTCGGGAGACTGCTGAATCTGCTGTAGGACTCAATATCGCGCCCGTTCAGTTTCAACTCGATATTTTTCACATCGCAGCATTTACTCATTGTCAGATACATGGCGGCACGAAAAATATCGATATCGTGATCCACGAATGCGGTTCTTATATCGGTAACATTCAGCTCGATTGAAGCCGTTCCATTCTCGATGGCCAGCCGGTCAAGCGTGTAACCCGATCGGCAGATCGCAAGAGGCGGCGGATAGGCAAGCTGGGGCGGATTTGAAAGCATTCGCCTGACCGCTTCATGAGCGGCATCAATATCCCTGGATACCTCAAGGGACAGGGGAATCAGATACGTTCCAGTCGAGTCGAGAAAATATACCGGTATCCATTTCGATTCACCTTTGAGGGATGTATCCGGTACAAGATTGATGAACTCAGGCGGAGTCAGCGGTTCCGAAAGATCGAATCCCTCAGGGGTCGCATCGATTGTCTGTCCGGCGAGAAGAATACGAGTGCTCGTGCATTCTCCGGCGGCTTCGACAGTGAGCGTAATCGCGTCTAGAAGTGCGCGTTCCCTTGCCGTTCCCCCAGGATTGCTCCAGAGTTCCTCCGGGAAATCAATAATCGCTTCGCTCCCCCGGACCATTATTTCCGGCGCGGGGATATCGGCGGGCCAGACACGACTGAGGCTCGGATCGTGAGGACCGATGGCAAACTCCTCAATCGCGCGAACCGTCCGGCTGTCATTTCGCGATAGAGTCACCCTTCTGTGAACAGGGACAAGATACGTAACCGCGCTGTCATAGAAATATATCTCCAGACACTCGGTGGTATCCTGGCGAGGTTGGGGTGTGAAACCCGGTCTGCCGAGATAAACCCACATCTGATAGATGCCGACGACAAACAGTGCGATCAGGATCAGTATCAAAACTGCATTAACGCCGCGTTTAAAGGCATCGGCGCGCTCATCGCGAATCTGTTTCGCCTGCGATTTCTTCCTGTCCTTTTTCCTGTTTTTCGTATTTTTATTATTCCGGGCGGCACTCAACTACCCAACGCCCCCTTTCGAAGCATGGTTCAATCACACTAAGACTCATTAATAGTTTCTAAATGCCCGGTAAATACGTGAACTGTGCAAATAAGAGACCGGACACAGCTTTGTTGCCCTTTTCTCTTTTATGGTAAAGTGTGCCGGTTGAGCTAAATGAACATAACCGGATAAAAACCGGTCGCATACCAGTAGATTTACAATAAACCGGAGGAGAAAAAAATATGCGTGCAATAGCTGTCATTATGACAATCCTTTTATCGTATCAGCTTTTCATCGGATGCAACGAGGGAACGGGCAATCCGTTCACGGGCAGCCAGTGGGATGTCGGCCAGCATCATGTCTCGTTCAGCCATGCCGTTGCCGAATGGAACACAGCCGAGAACGCTCTCATCCTGAAATTCGACCTGCTGTCCGGGAGCACATACCCCGACGCGGTCGTGCGGGTTGAGGAGGTCTCGACTCTTACGGTAAATGTCCCGAGGGAAGTGACCGTGAATCTCGCAATAAGCCAGACCCTGAATTTCGAATGCGATCCGGACGATCCCGACGCGAGCGCGACCATCACGTTCACGCGCTTTGACCTCGCGCCGCTTGGAGCGGTTTCCGGATACATCGAGGGAAACGCAAAATGGCTGGAGGAACCCGGAGAGGCGCCTGTCGCGCTGATCGCCCAGTTCGAAAATGTAATCGTAACGAATTGATCCCATATCGATTTTCAGGAAACCGGAAATCATGCGTACACCTGTTGAAGTCTGGCTGAAAGAACATAAAAAGGCTTATGTACTGGCGGATGAATTGGTCGAGCTTCTGGCTCCCGATGATATCCAGGCCAGGCTTGTTCACCCCGAAGAGAGTAAGCTCCGGGCGACACTCGCTGAACATCTGAACGCGATCGTGGAATTTACTGGAAGTCACTTTCGCGGCGAGGAAAAAATCCTTGTCCCTGTCATTCAGAAATATCTAAACACGGATGACCCGAAAATCAGGGAGGCCATGGGATGCCTGTCCCGCGAACACGCACAGATGCATATGTTTATGGAAAGGATCACCCAGATTCTACCGTCGCTGGAATCCGGGGAGCCTTTGAATGACGCACAGACCGCGGAAATCCTGCGCGTTTCCTACAGCGTGCAGTCGATCATTCGGCATCACTGCACCAAGGAGGAACGCGAGATTTATCCACTGATCGGCAGGCTCCCGATGGAAGCTGTAGTCGAGCTTATGAACGCACTTGATCCCTCGGATGATATCAACCTCGATCATCTTGTAAAACCGCTTGGTGAGGGTGGAAGTCCCGATCTGACGGGATCGGATCCCGGAGAGGGTCCGGAGAATTAATTTATCTACTGCAGAAAATAGCGATTTTTTTCTGTGACTCGGACGTCCCGTCGGCTGTTGAAAAAAAGAACTCACCATGAGCCATTTTGAATTTTTTTTTTAAATTGCATGGCACCCATACACATCATCCTGATGTTTATGGGTGCCTTTTATTATCAGGGTTATAGAGCATTCGTCATAAAAAAGGACTGCAGAAAATGCAATAACCCGTAGAACAGCACGGCAGTGCGTCATAATTATTTTTCAATGAATAAAATAAGACGCACTGCCGTGCTGTTCTACGGGTGTTTTGGATGGATAATCGAGACGCACTGCCGTGCTGTTCTACGGGTCAAAATCAATCGATAGTTTATCAATAGACCAGTGGATTTTTAATTCTGAGACAATTTCAAAAAGGTGCGGTACCGGGAAAAACCTTTTTTTCAAAAGTGTTCGGGCTATTCCGTCAGAACCATCGAAAGTTCTATTTGTTCTCCGTCTCTCAATACAACCAGAGTGACTTCGGTACCGATCTCAAGGCGATGTATCCGCTCGGCAAGTCTCGACAGCTCGGTGACTTTCTCGCCCTCGAACTCGATGATTATGTCCCCGTCGCCATAGAAACTGTACTGTCGAAAACGATCGCGGAGATACACAAGATTGATCCCGCTGCGCAGACCGGCCTCCGATGCGCCCGACCCTGTCTGTACATCCTGCACCAGAACGCCGTAATTAACCGAAAGATCGAGAGCTTCCGCGAGGTTGGAATAGACCGTTATCCCGTTAAAGCCAAGCGATGGTCTCCGTACCCGTCCGAACTGGATGAGATCGTCCAGCACTTTCTTCGCCGCGTTGACCGGAATCGCGAAACCGATGCCGTGACTTCCCCCCGACCGGCTGAGGATCACCGTATTGATTCCGATCACTTTCCCTGATGAATCGATCAGCGGACCTCCTGAATTTCCGGGATTGATACTGGCGTCGGTCTGGATCATATTCTCAAACGATGTCTCCTCCGTGCTTACCGGACGGTCGAGAGCCGAGATAACACCCACTGTAACGGTCGAATCAAGCCCGAAGGGATTTCCGATCGCAATCGCCCGCTGTCCGACCTGGATCGATTCGGAATCGCCCAGCGGAGCGACCCATTCGGATGGAATTTCGAGGTCGGGAATATGAAGGACCGCGAGATCGGTCATCTGGTCGGTACCAACCAGGTCGGCGGTATATTCCTCGCCGTTTGACAGCCGCACGATGATAGACTGAGCGCCTTCCACGACATGATTATTCGTCAGTATGTAACCGTCCTCGGAGATAATGAATCCCGATCCCATGCCCTCCTGTGGAACCACCTGAAAGAAAAAATTGCGATAGTACTGGACAGTGCTGACATGCACGACCGAAGAGCTAAGCCTTTTGTAAACACTCGTGACCGCCAGCTCCTCGGGATCGAGCAGAAAACTCCCCTGAATACTGCCTGAAGATGAAGGCTGCGCATCCGGTCCGCCTGAAATATCCGGATCGGAATCCGCCGCGACAGGCTGAACGGCGCCGGTATAATCGGCCAGACGATTATCAATCTCGGATTTAATGGCGCCACCGAGCACATTTACCGCCAGCATCACCCCAATGACAGCACCAATTACGGCTGAAGTGATTATTAATATCGCAATGGATGATTTGGACATGGTTGATTTCCTCACCGTCGGAATGTCGGATTTCTCACAATTTCTAATATAATTCGCCTGTGCGATCTGAATCAGGAATTGCATTATCGGATTTTCGCCGCCTGAATAAAACCCTTTACTAAGGATACATTATAGCTGCAATCGGTTCGATAACGGCAAAAATCTGAGTAATGTTCGCATTTACATGGTTCCCGTAGAACGGCACGGCAGTGCGTTTTCCAGTATTAATAAGCATCAGGGACGCATTGCCGTGCTGTTCTACGAATTGTTCCCTTTGAATTAGACCAATCCCATTAATTATTTTTCAATTCTGCAGACAGGCTTGGACTATTGAAAGTATGTAAAAATAATCCGGTACCCCACCCTTTAGGGTGGGTGGAAGACGCATGGTTTTTGGGATCGCCCACCCTAAAGGACCCACCCTAAAGGGTGGGGTACCGGAATTTTTTCAACAGTCCCAGGCTACTGCAAACTGGCAGTCTGCACTACGAGAATAAATATTTGTTTTGTGGAATTGGTATAAATTCCCCCCTGGAAATGGGCAAAAACTAAAATAAAAAACACCCCCATTGCGGGGATGATCGTTTGCTTATTCCTGCTGCCTTACTAGCCTTTTGCCTTTCGGCTCCTGCGGACCTTCTGATCCTCCTCCCGATTCTTGACAAAAGCCAGTACGTGACTGAGCCTGAACCGTCGCTGCTGACCCGGCGTTCTCAGGCACTCAAGCTCGCCCTTGTTCGTATAGCGTCGCACGGTGGTCTTGCAGACTCCAATCAGTGTGGCCGCCTCCTCCAGGCTGATTACCGGATCGAGAAGTTTTTCAATCAGATCCTCACGATCCAGCTTGCTTTTTTTCGTCAGCCTCTGCCGCGCTATAACCTGATGATCGCTGACCGAATCGAAAAGCTCAAGCTCACTGTCGCCCGCTTTCTTTTTTCGCCCCTTACGTTTTTTCGTTTTCTTCCCGGGCTTTGTCTTCGGAACCTCATCGGGAGGCGGTGTTTCAACGATTGCCTCGGATATGGATTCCACAGCGGGTGAAGCGCTGTCGGTTGTTCCGGAATCGGCCTGAAGAGGTTTATCCAATGATGGAACGCCATCCGCTTCCACAGCCGGTGGCTCTATTATCCCTGTTTCGGATTCCTCATCGGAATCGAAAAGGTCGGGACTGCTCATGGGGCGAATATTTCTGTAGTCATCGACGGTGTATGGCTTTACAGTCCGACCGATCTCGTCGTCGCTGACCTGCAACGCTTCCTCGCGGGGAACTCCGGGAACCGGCGGACGTCTGCCCTCGGTCTCCTCGGGAACGGGAACCGGTATCGCTGCTTCTTCAACAGGCTGTTTCTCAGGCGGCCTGGGCGTCTTCTTCCCTGCGAATTTTACCTCCACCACCTGCCCTGAGGATTTCTGTCTTATCCGCTGGGTTTCCTGCTTGATATATCGCTGCCAGTCGTCCCATTCGCGACTTCGACTGCCCTGTGTTCCTCTTTTTTTTCTCGATCTTCCCATATTGATTTTTCCGATCCTCGGGTTACTGATTACTTCCGGTCTGATGAACTGAACAGCTCATCCAGATCCTTTTCAAGAGGATCGCTTGATTTGCCGGGAATCGCGCAGGCCTTTTCCTCTTCAACTTCGTCAAAGTCAATGCGATGCACACGGCCCCCGTTTTTTCCCAGACGCTTAACCTCCTCAGCTATGTATTCCCGTAATAGCCGAAGATGTTTATCGTTTGTTTTTTCGGTCATACTTTTTTCCACCCCTGCCCTCCGGCAGGACACCCATACTTACACAGGGGATTGTAACACATGGCATTTTACATGCGCAATGTATAAGTTTTTTTCGTATACTTGGTTTTCAAAGTTAAGGACACCCACAAACGCGCAGATTACTGAAGGATTGGTTCTAACAGGATCAAGTTTGTGGGCGCCATATTTCAACCGATGGATGAATCATGCACTTGCTTTTTTTCGCTGAGTGTGGCATAAACCACTTGTATAAGGTCGAATATATTATAACTATGCGAACCATCGTTAGAATCGAGGGAATAATTATCGACCACCCATAGCGTAGTGGGTTCCGTG
>CBDUUJ010000158.1:0-6669 GCA_965370205.1 uncultured bacterium | reverse complement strand
AATCTCATCATGCACAAACTCGCGCCCGCGATCGCTGTCGGCTGTCCGGTCATTATCAAACCGTCGAGTGAAACCCCGCTGACCGCGCTCAAACTGGCGAAAATCTGCCATGACGCGGGACTTCCTCCTGGAACAGTACAGGTTGTCCCATGTCCCGGTCCGTCATTTGAAAAACTCGTAACCGACGACCGCGCGAAGATGCTCTCATTCACCGGAAGCGCCGAAGTCGGCTGGAAACTCAAGAATAAAGCGGGACGGAAGCGGGTCGCGCTGGAACTTGGCGGAAACGCGGCGGCGGTCGTTCACGAGGACTCCGATCTCGAATTTGCCGCACAGAGAATCGCATTCGGCGGATTCGCTCACGCCGGTCAGGTGTGTATCGGCGTACAGAGAGTTTTCATCCATGAGCCGATCTACGATAGATTTAGCCAAATCCTCCTGCGCGAATCAAAGAAGGTAAAGTCCGGCGATCCATCGGACGAAAATGTCATTTGCGGTCCGATGATCACGTCATCTGAAGCTGACAGGGTTGATAAATGGATCGAGGAAGCGGTCGACCTGGGAGCGGATGTACTTCTCAGCGGAAAACGAAAGGGTCAACTCCTGAAACCGACCATACTCGCCAATGTCCCCCGAAATTCAAAAGCCTGGATGGATGAAATTTTCGGACCGGTGCTCGTTGTCATGCCGTATAAAACATGGGACGATGCACTGAATCTTGTGAACGATTCAAAGTACGGACTTCAGGCGGGGATTTTCACAAGGGATGTCTTCCGTATCAATGAAGCATACAGGGAACTTGAGGTGGGAGCGATAATCGTCAATGATATTCCGACCGTCCGTGTCGATAACTATCCATATGGCGGCGTGAAGGAATCGGGGCAGGGTCGCGAGGGGGTCAGATGCACAATGCACGAAATGACCGAGGAACGCGTGCTTGTGTTTAGATTTTAGTAAGAGTCACCATAAGATGAAGCACCCACAAACCCGATGGTTATAAGGTTATTGACCATGACAGGATTATGTTTGTGGGCGACACCGGGATAATTTTTACAACATGGAGAGAGTCACCATAAGATGAGGCTGTTGAAAAAATGCAAAAATAATCCGGTACCCTACCCTTTAGGGTGGGCGATCCCAGATTCCATGCACCTTCCACCCACCCTAAAGGGTGGGGTACCGGAAAAGCCTTCGTTTTTCAACAGTCCCATCCATACCGGCATTCGAAATAACCGTTAACCTATGTTATTCCCAACTGTAGAATTCGGAATATTTTTCTTCATCGTCTTTGCGGTAGGCTGGCTGCTGAAGGACAGATCCAACCTGAGGAAGTTGTTTCTTACGATAGCAAGTTATTTCTTCTACGGATTCTGGAACAAGTGGTTCACCCTTCTACTGCTGACCTGCTCGGTCGGTAACTACTTCTTCGGTCGGGCGATCGGAAACACCGATGACGACCGCAAACGCAGGATGCTTGTCGGATTCGCGATCGCGTGGAATCTCGTAATCCTGGGGTTCTTCAAATATTTCGGCTTCTTCATGACATCTATGCACGGCATGATCGGATTCCTGGGTCTTGAAGCTCACATGCCGCTGCTTGAGATAATCCTGCCGGTCGGGATCTCGTTCTTTACATTCCAGGCGATGAGTTATGTCATCGATGTCTACCGGAAGGAAATCCCGGCGACTAACAACATCCTCGACATTCTTCTCTACATCTCATTCTTTCCGCAGCTTGTCGCAGGACCGATTGTCAGAGCGAAAGTCTTCCTGCCGCAGCTCCTGAAAAAACCCGACCTGTCGCAAACCGCCACCGCAAGAGCGTTGCTTCTAATAATGACCGGACTTTTCAAGAAGGTCATAATCGCGAACTACATTGCAACCGAGCTGGTCGATCCGGTGTTTGAGAACCCACTAGCTTTCTCAGGATTGGAAGCGTTTCTCGCGGTCTACGGTTACGCGATACAGATATACTGCGACTTCAGCGCGTACTCCGAGATCGCGATCGGGGTCGCGGCGCTGCTCGGTTTCTCATTCCCCGACAATTTCAATGATCCCTACCGGGCACAATCGCTCAGGGAATTCTGGCGGCGATGGCACATATCGCTCTCGACATGGCTGCGGGATTATCTCTACATCTCACTCGGCGGCAACAGGATGGGAAAATTCAGGACTTATCTCAATCTCGCCATTACAATGCTTCTCGGCGGACTCTGGCACGGCGCGTCATGGAATTTCGTGTTCTGGGGAGCGCTTCACGGAGTTGGTCTGGGTGTCGAGAGATATTTCATTGAGAGATTCGGCCCGTTGAAAAAAAATATATATATCCAGATTCTCTCGGTGATTTTCATTTTTAATTTCGTCTGTCTTGGATGGGTCTTTTTCAGAGCAAATAATTTCACACTCGCGATGGAATACCTGAGAGCGCTCGGAAACACATCGACACCCTCAACTCTCCTGACTCCATTCGTGATACTGCTGCTTGTGATCGGGATCGGGATGCATTTCCTGCCGAAGGAGCCGGGGACCCGGATGCGGGTGCAATTCTCGCGGCTTCCCACGGTGGCGCAGGGTGCGATTCTCGGTTTACTGCTCCTGATGCTGAGCGCGTTCGGCCCGGAGGGAGTCGCGCCGTTTATCTATTTCCAGTTCTAGGGTTATCGTATGGATGACACGGATAAAAACAGGGAAGAAAGAAAATACTCGTTACGCGATATCTCCATCGTTTTCGTAACGTGTATCATTTTCGTGCTCATCTTCGATGCGGGTGGCCTTGACCGCTGGGCGAAAGGCTTGGAGATTGGATCGAAATCGAGGAATTTCTTCGTCGCGATCACCGATCCGTTGAATTCGTTCACATCGAATCTGAAACTGGACTATCCCGGGATCATCCTTCAGGAATCGTTTTTATTACTGGCGGGAAAGGAACGCGAAGCCGGTTTCCTCGCCGCGAAAGACTCACCATGCGAAGGTTTCCCGATGGAAGAACCACAGGCAGTCGTTTCCACCGGCATGACAGAACCCATTCCGGAAGGCATCGGAAGCTGGTTATACTCCCCCAACTGTGGAATTGAAAACAGGGAATTATTCGACGAAATTTACAGCGATACCGAAAATGTATTTTACAGTTCATCGAATCCATTGAAGGTTCTTGTCATCGGGGACTCGATGATGGCGGACGGTTTCGGCACGATGATCATGCGCACCCTTGAGGAGGATGACTCAACGGTCCCGACAAGGTATTTCAAGGTCTCATCCGGGCTTTCCCGTCCCGATTTCTACAACTGGCCGGCACAGGCAGCTCAGATTTTCTCGGAAGGCGATTATGACGCCATTATCATCATGATGGGCACTAACGACGCGCAGGGATTCGAGATGGACGGACAGGTCTACGATTACGGCACCGACAAATGGATCGATATTTATCGCGGACGGGTGATCGCCTTTATCAATTATCTCTGCTGGAAAACACGGCATGTATACTGGGTCGGACTTCCCCCGATGAGGATGTCCGGATACAACAAAAGAATGCAGGACCTGAATGAACTGATCGAGCAGGTCTGCGGCTATCACCCGAGAGCATCGTATATTTCGACCGTCCCCATTCTCGGCGACGCGGACGGTAAATATTCGACTTACCTGACAATTAATGGCAGGCAGATTCAGGTCAGAGGCAGCGACGGAATTCACGTAACGAGATCGGGCGGTCAGCTTATCGTTGACAGGATGCTGGAATTCCTGAAAGAGGATTTTGTATTTGGTGAGGAGTAATAACTATCTGCCATCTTTCAATGACCCGCTGGTGGCGCCTCCAAGCGAGTCTTCGAGCCTGAAGGTGCTTGACTTGTATTTTTTCACTGACACCTCCAAACTCCGCTTCGTTTGGAGGCGCCACCGGGTATTTCCCTCATTCCCCGCATAATGCTACAATCCCCTCATGCAAATCGCAGTCATAGGTTGTGGTTACGTCGGTCTCGCCACGAGTATTGTGCTTGCCGATCTCGGGCATAATGTAATCGGAGTCGAGATCGACAGAGAAAAACTCGAAAAGCTCAAATCCGGCGAATCCCCGATTTTCGAGGCTTTTTTACAGGAGCTTCTCTCCCGGAATATCGATGCCGGACGATTGACCTTCACGGACGACCATGTCGCCGCATGCCGGGACGCAAAGGTTATTTTAATCGCGGTCGGAACACCGACCATGGAAACCTGGCAGATCGATCTCACCCAGCTTGAGAGCGCGATCAACTCGGTAGCCGATGTGCTTGAAAATAGGGAAGGAAATGGCGATCTGCCGGTAATCGTCATCAAATCAACCGTGCCGTCCGGCACAACCGATTACCTTGCCGAACGTCTTGCGGCTCAGACAAAGCACCCGTTCAGAATTGCATCGAATCCGGAATTCCTGAGGGAAGGCCAGGCGATTTTCGATACATTCTACCCGGATCGGATTGTAATCGGGGCGGATGATGACGAGATATTCGCGGTGCTGGATGAACTGTATAAGGAACTTGTTACTCAGGAATTCGAGGATTCATCTCCCAGACCATCAAGGCCTGATGATTTTCACGTTCCGGTTCCGGTGGTGAAAACGTCACCAAGATCATCAGAGATGATCAAGTACGCAGCCAACGCGTTTCTCGCGACAAAAATCAGTTTCATCAATGAGATCGCCAATCTGTGCGAGGAGGTCGGCGCGGACATCAATGATGTTGCGCATGGTATCGGGCTGGACACCAGAATCGGTCCGCAGTTTCTGAGAGCCGGGATCGGCTACGGGGGATCGTGTTTCCCGAAGGACACGAAAGCCCTCCATCAGCACGCGGGGAGTCGGGGATACACTTTCACTCTTCTGAATGCCGTTATCGAAGTGAACAGAATCCAGCGCTATCGATTCCTCGCGAAAATCAGACGGGCACTCGAGCCTCTTCCGGATAAAATCCTTGGTATTCTCGGGATCGCTTTCAAGCCTGGAACCGACGACATACGGGAGGCCCCGGCTATCGACCTTATGCGGGAGCTGAAACGTGATGGCGTGATACTCCGGGCGACCGATCCGAAGGCGATTGAGAACGCGAGCCGGATTTTCGACCGCTGTACTTATCTGACTGATCCGTATGAGGTCGCTCGGGATGCGGATGCGCTGGTTCTTGTCACCGAATGGCCGGAATATATCTCGCTTGACTGGAAACGTATCGCCGAGTTGATGAGAGGAAAAATTGTGTTCGATGGCCGTAACAGCCTCGACAGGGAAATTTTATCGGATGCCGGGCTGCACGTGACAGGAGTCGGTCGATGAGAAAAGTAAAGATCAGATTGGAGCAGAGTCCGGAAGGCGACTGGTGGGTGCAGTCCGATGAAGTAATAGGTTTCCATGCGTGCGGGGACAGCCGTGAGGAAGCGCTGGCGAATGCGAAGGACGCGTTATCGATTTTTCTTGAAATTGATGAGGACACATTCGAGCTGGAGATAATAGAGACGAAAATGCAATCCGGTGAGAAATCCGATTCGGATTGAAGAGGCGCCGGAATCGAAGAAAGTTAAATGATTCACAATACAAATTAGTACTCTGAAGGGTGTCAACCACCGATAATAATATTGGGAGCTTTTTTATGTGCCCGATTTTGCTTTGCAATCTCCTGTATGGATAAAGAGGAAAACGATAGTGTCCTCAGGAATAACAATAGAAGAACAACCGTTAATGTTTATCACCGATCGGCCTCGCTCGATGGGTCGCGATTTTGTAACTGTGATCAGAGCGGCGCTTGAGGGTGGTATCAGGCTGATTCAATATCGCGAGCCTGATCTTTTGGACGATGAATTCTACAGGGAATGTCTGAAGGTGAAGGAACTCTGCGATGATGTCGGCGCGGGACTGATTGTTAACGACCGTCTGGATATCGCCTCGCTCGTAAGGGCGGATGGTGTCCATCTTGGAAAGAAGGACCTGCCGGTGCGGGTGGTCAAGGAGTTTATGGGCGAGGACTTTCTCGTCGGCTATTCGGCTCACACATTACAGGAAGCGATCACAGCGGTATGGGAGGGAGCGGATTATATCTCTTTCAGTCCGCTGTTCAGTCTCGAACACAAGGAATCGCCATATGAGCCGCATGGTGTCAAGGGCGCGAAGGAAGTTCTGGACAAGGTCAGCATCCCGATTTTTTTCCTCGGCGGGATTCGTCTGTCCGATCTGAAGGACATGACAGCATCGATTAGTCCTCTCAGAGTCGCTGTGGTCAGCATGATCAGCGCGGCTGAGGATATCACCGCCGTTTCCGAGGAAGCAATGGCGATTTTACAACCGACTTTGAATCAGAACAACAGCGTGTAATTACAGAACCATTCCCCGGACATCTGATTATTTATTTTATCTGGTATTATTAATGGAGGGGTGATCTCCGGTCACCCGGCGTGATGACGTCTCGTCATCATCAATCCGAACACCGTGGATGTCGCGCTCTGGCCCGAACAGGACGGCTCTCCCGGCGAGTATGCAATGATCGAGCAGCCTGCGGGTTGGTAGATAATAATTTAATCTCTGTTAAATTAATCGGGTATACAAAGGTGTAGTTGCCAATTGCGTCTGCTTACCTTTATTGTCAATCTTATTATTTTTATGTCGTAAATAATTAATATTCATATTTATCACTTAATCTCTTGACAAAGTCG
>CBDUUJ010000157.1:0-6677 GCA_965370205.1 uncultured bacterium | reverse complement strand
GTGAGAATAATGTTTACGTCACAGGTTACTTCTGGGACCCGGTCGACTTCGATCCGAGTGGCGGCGTCGATGAGCACACCTCAAACGGCACTCGCGACGCCTACCTGAGCAAATTCGATTCCGCGGGTACGTATCAGTGGGCCAAAACATGGGGTGGGAACATCGGTGATGAAGGTTGCAGTGTCACTGCGGACAAGTACAACAATATTTACGTCTCAGGCCACTTCAGCAACACAATCGACTTCGATCCCGGCACAGAAGTTGACGGACACAGTTCGAATGGTGAAAATGACGCATTTCTGAGCAAATTTTATCCCGATGGTTCGTATCAATGGGCGCGAACCTGGGGGGGAACGGAGAACGATTGCGGTTATGGAGTCACCGTTGACGGTTTTGAAAACACGTATGTAACGGGCTGCTTCAACGGCACGGCTGTCGACTTCGATCCCGGACCGGAGGCAGACGAACATGATTCAGCGGGCGGATCTGATGTGTTCCTTATCAAGTTCCTCTCAAACGGCTTCTGGGAGTGGTAGCCGTATACGACACTCAGTAAGCAGCCTGGTATTTCTCTTCCCGGGATCACGAAAAAAATAAACTCCCCTGCAAAGGAAATGTCTGGGCACGATTCTTTCCATTTGACAGAATATCGCTCTTAGCATATGCTTTCTTTTAACTATATCTACAAAAGTTGGAGGTTGTAATGCTCAAATCACGAATTTTCATAATAAGTCTGTTCGCAATTTTCATCCTGGCGATTCCCTGTGCGCTCTGGGCGAAGTATTGTTCTTCGTGCGGACATGAATGCTCCGATGACGCTAATTACTGTGAAAATTGCGGTCACGCATTCATTGGCAGTTCCGAATCGATGATCTGGAATGCGTCACAGACGTACGGAGCTTATGTTAGGGAAATAGCCCCCCACGTCAATACTGAATGGGGAGAATCACATTACCCAATGGGTTTATATTTCTACTACGAAGCAGAAGATGATGAGTATAGGGGATCATATTATTGGTTTGCCATTTGCACTGTTATTGGGGATGGTCCGATAACTTCTGCTAGTTACTTGAAAATCAACGGTTGGACTGATGAAACGACTGTTGAGATAGCAGCTTCATTTCAAAAGGATTTTTCAGATAGTGCAATTTATGAGGTTTCGATAACGGGAGAAACCAGGCTTATCCGATATGAGCTTTCAAGTGAATATATACGAGATTTTATCGAGAATGGCGATTGTAGATACGAGGATTCCGGTCCAGGTGAGATCGTATGGGATGACCTCGAGGTTGCAACTATGGTGGAGGAATTCTGCCGCGATCTAAGGTCAGGTGACATTCCAATTAACAAGGAAACATTCCAAATCGAAGAAGATTCACTATACACATATGACGAAATTATGGAATTCATTGATGTTCCAAAATTCTATCCTGTAGAAGCTGTACGTGTATGGGAAGAAGATGGCACCACCTACGCAGACGTTTGGGGTATCACTGTGAGGATTGACGATGACAAAGTCGCTGTCGTCCGCTGGATCTGGGGTTGAACAGTTTTTTTATGTTCAACAGCACCGTAGCTCGCTTGTCGCCTTGACCCGGGAATATTGAAGTAAATCTAAATCACCCACAACCTCCGCAAGCTCCGGTTGTGGACGTCACCCGACTTGTGCATGGTTTCCACTTGCCCTACCCTCTCAAACCCGGTAAACTCACGACGTTATGAGAGTTGCAATGTATTATCGGAATGATGATGTCCGCATCGAGGATGCCCCCATCCCCGAAATCCGCCATGGCGAGATGCTCCTCAAGGTCATGGCGACCGGGATATGCGGGTCGGACGTGCATGAGTTCTATCGTGTCAAACACGCGCCGCTGATCCTCGGGCATGAGCTTGCGGGCGTGATCGAAAAGATCGGCGACGGGGTCGATGAAATCAGCGAAGGCGCCGGTGGATTCAAGCCCGGCGACCGGATTTTCTGCTTCCATCATGTGCCGTGCGGATCGTGCGTGCGGTGTATCAACGGTCACGAGACCGCGTGCGACACGTTCAAGAAAGTGCATTTTTATCCCGGCGGATTTGCCGAGTACGTGCGCATTCATCCGCTTCAGGTGCGTCTCGGCGCGATCAAAATGCCCGACGATATGGACTTCGAGGTCGCGGCGTTCGGCGAGCCGGTCGGGTGCTGCGTACGGGGTCAGCGTCTGGGAGGAGTGGGTCCCGGAAAGAAGGTGCTGATCATCGGGTCGGGAATCGCGGGAGTGATCCACATCCAGCTTTCGAAAATTTTCGGAGCGAGCCTTGTTGTCGCGACCGATATCCACCCGTTCCGCATGCAGGCTGCTGAAACATTCGGAGCGGACCATGTTCTGGACGGAAAGGATGATGTCGCGGCGAAATTCCGTGAACTGAACGACGGCTGGGGCGCGGATATTGTCATTCTCAGCGCGATGGCACCGTCGGTGGTTCAGCAGGCGATGGACGCGGTCGAAAAAGGCGGGACAATTCTCGTCTTTGGACTCGGCGGACCCGATCAGACGATGAACATCCCGCTCGGACAGTTTCTGGCGGGAGAAATTTCGGTAATAACATCGTATTCCGGCGGTCCGGTCGATTCGCATGTCGGATTCGAGCTGATAAAATCGGGACAGATAAACGTGAAGGACATGATCACGCATCGTCTTCCGCTTGAGAAAGCGGAGGAGGGATTCCGTCTCACCGCAGCGGCGGGAGAATCATTGAAAGTGATGCTGTATCCGCACGGAACGTAACGCTGGCTTCCGAGCCGGCCGTAACGCTGGCTTCCAGCCGGCTGTAACGCTGGCTTCCAGCCGGCACTGCAAAGGAGAAAATTATGGACTGGGGACTTAAAAACCGACTTTCAAGAATAATCCAACCCGACGGTCACTTGCTCATGCTCGCGGTCGATCACGGCTACTTTCTCGGACCTGTCACAGGTCTCGAACAACCTGAAAAATCTCTCGCGCCGCTGATCCCGCACGCGGACGCGCTCATGCTGACACGCGGACTTCTCAGAAACTGCATACCGCCGGAGAGCAATATCCCGATCGTGCTACGGATGTCGGGAGCGACATCAATCGAGCGGGATGAGCTTCCCGATGAAGGATTAACAGTCAGTTTCGAGGACGCGGTACGCCTGAATGTGTCGGCGATCACTCTGTCGATCTTCGTCGGAACCAACTACGAGCGTCAGACACTGATGGCGCTGTCGGAGCTTGTCGATCTCGGCGAGGAATTCGGGATACCGGTGCTGGCGGTGACGGCGGTCGGTCGGCAGCTTGGCAAGAAGGACTCGCGGTATCTTGCATTAGCGTGCCGAATCGCCGCCGAGCAGGGCGCGCATTTCGTGAAGACCTACTTCTGCGACGATTTCGAGCATGTGACATCGACCTGCATGGTACCGATCGTTATCGCGGGCGGTAAGAAGGTCGAGACCGAGATGGACGTGTTCGAGATGGCGTACCAGGCGATTCAGCAGGGCGCGATCGGGTGCGATTTCGGACGGAATATTTTCCAGAACCCGCATCCTGTCGCGATGATCGGCGCGATCCGGGCAATCGTCCACGACAACGCAACCGCCGAGGACGCACTGGAGATGTACAACGATCTGAGTAAATAAATCTTTATCAGCATAAATATGTTACAATCACGGCCAAATAACCTAACAAAGGATGGGACAAATGTCTAAAAAACCACTTCAAGTAATTTTCTACCTGCTCATCGGAGCAATATTCGTTTTTACCGCACTGGGATGTCCGGCTGAAACCGAAACCCCGGCACCTGCCGGAGAAGATCCAGCACCAACGACCGAGAATGGCGACCAGCCTCCTCAGGCTGGAGAGCCTGTATCGACCATCAGCGGACCATTGGTAGAAACAATGGTGAACTTTTTCGGTGCCCTTGCCGAAGCTGATTTCGACAAGGTCAGAGACTACTGCACTGAAAATTTCTGGGAAAACGAATTTAAAGATTTTGAAGAGATGTATGAGACGTTCTCGGAAGAAGAACGAGCCGAAATGATGGCGGAGTTCGTAATCGACGAGGAAAAGCAGAGTGATCTCGATAATGCAGTCAGCGAGATCACAGGCGACACCGGCACTCTCACAATTACTGAGGAAGACGGAGCCGAAACCGTCTTCAGCTTTGTAAAGGAAGACGGGAACTGGAAGATCGATTCCACCAAATGATGAATTCCGGGATGCGGTGATTTCTCCGTCCCGGCAATCCGTCTATCAAACTTTAATACAACATTACTGCCGTGCAACAAAGACAGACAAACTTTACGGTTTGTGTGTTTTGTGACATCATTACATAGCTGTAATCACGGTCAATTACCAATCAAAGGATGGGGCTAATGTCTAAAAAAACACTTCAAGTAACTTTTTACATGCTCATCGGAGCAATCTTCATTTTTACCGCGCTGGGATGCCCTGGCGAGACCGAAACCCCGGCACCTGCCGGAGAAGATCCAGCACCAACGACCGAGAATGGCGAGCAGCCTCCTCAGGCTGGAGAGCCGGTATCGACCATCAACGAACAATTGGTAGAAACAATCATGAACTTTTTCGCTGCCATGTCCGAAGTTGATTTCGATAAGGCCAGTGAATATTGCACGGAAGAATTATGGGAAGATGAATTCAAGGGATTTAAGGAAGCTTACGAGAGACTCGACGAGGAAAAGAAAGCAAGAATGCAGGCGGATTATGCGCTTGTGGAAGAACAGCATGCCGATCTCACTGACGCGGTTTTCGAGATCACAGGAGATACTGCCACTCTGACGATAACCAAAGAAGATGAGTCGCAGGCTGTCTTCGGATTTGTGATGGAAGACGGGATCTGGAAGATCGCCTCATTCGAATGATGAACTCCGGGATGTGGTGATCTCTCCGTCCTGGCACGGAAGTAGCGCGCAGTTGACAGAATTGGTAGTATATTTCCATCTTATAGAGCCTTGAAAGAAGGAGGCTCGATATGGGTATGAAAATAAAACGGCTGGAAATCGAAGGATATAAATCCCTTAAACATGTGGTATGGGAACCCGGCGACTTGAATATTCTGATCGGTCCAAACGGCAGCGGTAAATCAAATCTGCTTAGATTACTGGAGATGCTCTCCGCAAGCGCAAAAGGGGAGTTAAGTAAATTTATTCAAGATGACAATGGAATACAATCGATATTATGGGATGGACAAGCAAACCTTGCATTAATCAGATTAACCACCGCATGCTTTGCTGAGGAATTCAAAGAGGGAGAGACTTTCGACTACGAATTGGCTCTTAGTAGATTAGGTAATACCTTTAAGCATATCATTGATAACGAAAACATGTTGTTCTCAAGACTGGGAGAAGTTATTGGATTTAAAGATGAATTACCATTTATTGAGGGTTTGGCTTTTGATCAGGCGGATTTACCGGATTTCACATTTGAAACCATCCTCTCAGCAGTAGAAATAAAGCATCCTAAAAGTATAACAAGATCATTTAAAAAATCCCTGGGGAATTGGTCAATTTATCATGATTTCCGAACAGATCATGATGCAAAAATCCGAGGTCCAATGATAACCCTCCACGAAAAAGCATTATCTTCCAATGGTCAAAATTTGATTAATGTTCTCCATACTCTTTACACAGGAGATAAAGATTTCGAGCAGGAAATCGACACTGCAATGCAAGCCGCATTCGGCAGCGATTATAAAAAACTCCTTTTCCAACCATCCGCTGATCGATATATCGAAATGAAAGTTAGATGGAAAAACCTCGATCGGGATCAACCAGCTTACATGTTATCCGATGGAATATTGCGATACCTATTCCTTATCACAGCATTAGCTAATCCCGATCCGCCATCGCTCATTGCTATCGATGAACCTGAAATCGGGCTTCATCCTTCAATGTTTCCTCTCATCGCCGAATATGCGGACGAAGCTTCTGAAAATACACAGGTAGTCATTTCAACCCATTCACCTAAATTCCTTAACGCCATTCAGGAAGTAAATCCTAATGTTACTGTAACCGTAATGGAATGGATCGACGGTGAAACTGATTTAAGAACACTCTCTGATGAAAAACTTAAATACTGGTTGGAAAAATATAAACTAGGTGAGATGTTCCGTTCCGGTGGGTTGGAGGCTATCTAGTGAAATTCATCCTGCTGGTCGAAGGAAAAACCGAAAAGAAGGTTATTGGCGATTTCTTCAGAAGGTGGTTTAAGGGAAAGCTTACGGAAAAGGTTGGCTTTTCAACATTTGAAGTCAGTGGAGTGGACAATTTAATCAGGAAGGCATCGCATATTATAGAAGGATCCGATCTATCAAAGATAATTTCAGTAATCGGATTACTTGACCTTTACGGTTTGGGACTGAAATTTCCAGATGATCTAACAGCGGTTGCGAAACGCTATAATTGGGCTAAAAACAGGATCGAAAATGAAATAAACAATGACAGGTTTCGTATGTTTTTCGCTGTCCATGAAACAGAAGCCTGGTTATTCAGTGATTCTTCAGTATTCAGACCTGATATAAATGAAAAAAGTGTACTTGAAGCCTTATCCAATGCTGAAAGTAATAATCCGGAAGTAATTGACTTCGATTGTCCTCCATCCACATTACTGGAACGTCTATACAAGGATAAAAGAAGACAACAACTGAAGAGGAAAATTAAA
>CBDUUJ010000156.1:0-6709 GCA_965370205.1 uncultured bacterium | reverse complement strand
TCAGAATTAAAAAATTCAAATCGGGGACACCTGCATTTCGAGGACGAAATGAGATGTCCCCATTGAAGTTCCCTATTGAAGTTCCTGCTAAAAACCCCTGTTCAGGTTACATGTGTCAATCCAGCGGCCACCAGCCGCCGCCGGGACCGCCGAATGCTCCCATGCGGCTTCGGGTGTTGATGTCATGATCGTGCTGATCGCCGGATGGATCGCCCGTATCGTCCCAGTCAACAATGTCCGGGGCGCCGTACTGCGATGTCGATTCCTCGGACAGATCGAAATAATTATTAAGCGGATCGATGTAATCAGGATCCTGGGGATTCGTCCAGTTGCCGTATGTGCCGGTACCCATGCCAATCCCGATATATCCATTATAGCCGCCTGAATCAAGATAGGCGGTGTTGTAAGCGTTGCAGAATAAAGCCATGTATGTTTCGTATGGGTCGGGTTGAACGTGAGTATACGCGCATGAGGAAGGTGATCCGTATGTGTTCGATACGATGTTGTTGTAAATCTGGATGTCAGGTATGGCAAATTCGCCGTGAATCGTGTTGGAAAACGTGATTGCATTATTGAAGCCAGTCGCGCCGCAATGGGTGTCATTTATTGTATTGTTCGCGACAAGAGGATTGTTCGAGTGATAAATACCACCCTGACCGTCGATATAAATCCCCCTGATATTACTGTAGCCGTTTATACCATTGAAGGCGTTCATCAGGTTGTTTGTAATTATGATGTCATCGCTCCAGAGCAATCTTATACCCTCAAGACGTCCGGAACCGGTTGTCGCATCCGCGGTCAGGTCGTGCATCCAGTTCTGCCGGATGGTTGTGTTATCGCTACAATAGCCCATCACGCAGTTGATGATATCGAAACTGCTCGAACTTACGCCGAGAATATCGCGGAATTCACACAGCTCAATTGTGGTTCCGACAGCGCCCTCCATATGTATTGGCATGTAACCGGCTGGAATGGTCACAACGCCGGTGAACAGGCATTTGCGGATAGTATTGTCGTTCGTCGAGCCGCCGCCGGCAATCGCGTCTGAATCTTCAAAATGAACTCCGCATAATCCCTGTCCTCCAACCCACTTTGTAAATGACGGTCCTGCAGGGACAATTATCTCGAAACCCTCGATCAGGAAATTGCAGATATTCAAACCGTAAAACACTTTTCCTCCATCCAGACATGTGACCTTTGGTTTGTATGGACTGCTGCTGTTCCAGTTCCAGCCGATTAAATCGACATCGCTTATAAGAACAAGCCCCGCTGTGTCGTACAGATTGTCGCCACCGTCATAATAATCCACAAAGATTGAATCATCGGTGGTCGCGACAGCCATTCCATCCTGGATTGTCACAAACGGCTTTTCAGGACTTCCGTTCGAGTCACCGCCGGTGTAGTCGGCATCGACATAAAGCCCCGGCGGCCATGGAGTCTGGTCGCTTACATCGGCTGTATACATGAAATATGCGGTAATCGGGTCATCAGGGAGAACGTCATAGTAGCCGATAACCTCGCTCTCGATTCCGATGAGAATATCGATGCTTCCCGGACCGGGTACTGCGTCAATAATATCCACAACGTAAGTGCTGTAACCGTCACCGCCACCTGTTGGGGCAAGTACTATTTCAGGAATAAAATTACCCGGCGATTCGACCCATAACGTATTCAATCCCGCGTTGTAGTGATCCCAGACATCGATAGTCAGAATCAGGTCGCCGCCATAGGTGGAGCCGTCATTGAAGAGAGAATTTTCAGTTTCAGTCATTGAGATCGCCCATGCCTCGGGTTTATTCGCTTCGGGAGCATAAATTTCGGGAGTGAAAGGAGGATCACCGACGGGAAGCTCCCAGCTTGCATCGACCGCATAATTGAAAACGATACCGCCTGTGAAATCGATTGTGTAATGTCTCGTATTGCTGAATCCATGCAGGAAATGCGCGCGGCTTTCAGGATCAAGAGTCAGAACGTCTTCATTTTCTTCAAGCTCGTCGCAGAAAAGTTTGTACCCATTAAGCGTGCAGTTAAATTCCGCGATTTCATGTTTGTTGCCGAGTAAACCATCTTTATATCTGAAAATCGGCTGACCGGGGATATCGAACTCGACAGGATTCCACCAGCGGGTCCAGCCGTCGGGATTCAGAAGCCGGCTGTCGCCATCGCCTGCCAGGAGAAGGTCGGGATGTATATAGCCTGACTGGGTTCCCTTTGTGAAAAGGATTCCCGCGACATCAAACCCGATGAACTGGCTCAGTCCGGGAAACGGATGAATCAGCGTCACATCGATATCACAGACAGCTCCGTCGAATGAGAGATTGGAGACTTTCAAATCAACGCCGGGAGGCGGCTCCAGCAGAACGAGCGCGTTAACGTGCATGTTTCCCGCTCGCAGAGGGATTACATCCATCGTTCCAGCATCAGGATCAAGTACGAACTGCCATAATCCCCACATGTTGTGCGATGAACTGCCGGATGTTCGTTCGAGTCCGGATGTGATTGTTCCATCTGGTGATTGAGCGTTCGGAACTGTCGGGTTGCCTGAACAGCCGCAGACAGCAATCAGCATTATTAAAATGATTGCGAAAAAAACCAAACCTGAGATTCGCATAGTGAAATTCTCCTTAATAAGTCGCTTGCAAAGAAGTATCAGATAAATTATGCAATATATTCAATGAACCTGCAATTTTAGGGGATAGGCATATATATATGCCAGACCTCGATCATTGATTTTATCGAGGATCGAGCATTCTTCCGATGAACAGGATCGTGCCGGTTTGGATGTCGCGTATGAAGAAAATAAACGGATGATCGGCACGGAATTCAACACCCATCGGCATGGCCATTTCATTCATTATAACGGCGGTTGCCGCGGCAGCCTCGGTGCCTTCCTCATCAACCGACACGAACGCCTTGTGAACGACATCCGAGATAAACAGATTCCTTGTGCCGTCCATTCCCGAGAAGTCAGCGTTGCCAAATGCGTCCGGCATGCCCATCGATATGAGTGTATCGGCAAGCTGGAAGTCCGATTCGTACTCAAATTTCGGCAGTGTCAGGTCGACCGAGTTGCCGGAAAAACTATCGATGATTCCATTGTAAAAATCCGCGCTGAGCGATGCCTCGATTTCGTCGAATCGGTCGATATCGGGAAGCAGTATGACCATCGACAGTTCAGCGCCGTCATATCGGATTTCGCAGGCTTGGAAGCCGTCGCCCTCGGTGTACCTGTGGCCTTCGGTCTGGTGCATTAAAGGAACGGTGACGGTCGATCTGTCGAGGAGGGTGAAATCGCCGGGCTGGGTGGCATATTCCTCGAACGGTGTGTTCCATGCCGCGTTGAAATAGATCGCGTTGACAAGAACCAGCCGTGTGTCGATGGTGATAAGCATCGGCGGGATCAGTTCCACGATTCTGTCCTCGGTTTTCCATTCAACCCATCTGTTTATTACTCCCCGGCATTCCTCAGGCTTGTGCAAAAAATCGACAAGACGCATACCGGCTCCGTAATTGATCGCGAGCGCGTCCAGAAATCCCTGAAGAAATGAATATCCGTCCTGTCCCCATGTCGAGTTCGCGATATTCAGCCTGAACCCCTCGCCGTCCTTACCCTGTGCGCCGACGCCCCGGCTGTGGAGTTCGATATCGAGTTTATTAAATGCCGGATGAAGATCATCCTGTGAAAGTGTGTAGTGAAGCGTGTCGGCCATCTGCGTTTCGGTGTTGCCGCGTGCGCCGAGATATGTCATCGCAAGCGCCTGCGATATGCTGAACGGCGAGTAGAAGATGTTCCCATCCTCTCCCATTAATTCCTGATAGATATCAAACGCGAACTCGGTGTTTCCATCGGCAAGCGCGACCATGTCTGACTGGGGTACATCGGGGGAAGTGTCTCGCGAATAATCCGATGCCGCGAATTTGTAGCCTTCCGGATTTTCACCCGGCGGAAGATTCGGGATCCCAGGTCCGCCGCTTCCGCATGACAGGATCGTCACAAGCATGGAAATCAGAATTGTAGTGAGGATTGATTTTCTAAGTGGCATGATTTTCTCCAATTGTGATGATTTGTTTGGAAAAGGTGACAATATCTCCTCGTGACGGGTATTATAATACCAGATGGATATCGGGAGTAAAAATCTATGAAAACATACTTCGACTGTATTCCTTGTTTTGTGAGACAGGCGCTCGATGCCGTGCGCTTCGTTACTGATGACGAAAATATCCAGGAAAAGGTTCTAAGGGAGGTTCTGAAACTGATCGGCGATCTTGATCTGAAACGCACACCGCCTGAAATCGCGTGCGATGTTCACAAAATCATCCGGAAGGTGAGCGGGTCGGATGATCCATATGCGGAAATTAAAACCAGGTTGAATGAAGCCGCGCTTGGGTTTCTTCCCAAACTGGAAAAGATGATTGAGGAATCGGATGATCCGTTTGATATTGCAGTAAGAATCGCGGTGGCTGGAAATATCATCGATTTCGGATTTACATCGGCAATTGATAAAGACAGGATCGGGGAAACCATAGAGAAGGCGCTTTCGTATCCATTTCCGGAAGGGGATATCGAACGATTCAGGAATGCCGTTAAATCCGCGAATAAAATTCTCTATCTTGCCGACAATGCCGGGGAAATTATCTTCGATCGTCTCCTGATTGAGCAGCTTCCGAAAGATTCCGTGACCCTCGTGGTTAAAGGCGGCGCGTTTCTCAATGATGTCCTGATCGCCGACGCGGAGCAGGCGGGTCTGGGGGAGATATGCGAGGTGATCGATAACGGCTCCGGAGTTCCGGGAACAGCGCTGGAAACATGCAGCGATGATTTCATGGAGAGGTTCGGGTCGGCGGATGTGATTATTTCGAAGGGGATGGCGAATTACGAGACGTTAAGCGATGTTGATGGTCCGATCTGGTTTTTATTCCAGGTTAAGTGCGGGGTGATTTCGGGGGATATCGGATTAGATGTTGGAACAATGGTGGTGAAGGGTCCATCTTAATTCCAAAATTATTACAATCCCACATGGCTTATAAATAATTAGTTAATAGACTTATTAATAAATATGCCGCCCACAAACTTGATGCTGTTACGACCAATCCTGGATATCCTGCGGGTTTGTGGGTGTCCTTTTATTCGTAAATCATCCTGAAAAAGACACCCACAAACACGGATATTTTCAAAGATTGACGTTATTGCACTGAGTTTGTGGGCGGCATATGGCTATAGATTCAATATAAAAAATGGATATGGATTTTTTATAAGATTGATGAATCATTCATACCGTAAGGCTGAGATGGGATCTTTTCTTGCGGCGTTTGCAGCAGGATAGACGCCGAATATCAGACCGATCATGGACGAAAAAACAATCGCGACAATGACGCTGGTTACGCTGATAACCGGGTCCCAGGATGCGTCTGGAAGCGCCTGGTTGATCAGGGCTGACAATCCCATCGCGCCGAGATATCCAAGCCCCATGCCGACTATCCCCCCCATGAGACACAGCACGACCGCCTCAATAAGAAACTGAAACAGGATGTCCATCTGCTTCGCGCCGACTGCTTTTCTCAGGCCGATCTCACGTGTGCGCTCGGTGACATTGACCAGCATTATGTTCATGATGCCGATTCCGCCGACCAGAAGGCTTACCGCCGCGACCCCGCCAAGAACCATGGTGAGAATATTTACAAACTGCCCGAAATTTTCAAGGGCGTCGGTCTGCGACATGACACCGAAATTTTCATCGTCCGGATCGTCTATCCGTCGAATCCTGTTAAGCCCCCGGCTGATGTCATCCTTGACGGTATCCATGTCTCCAAGGTTTATTACCTGCAGTGTGATGAAATGGATGTCATCACCGATGCCGAAAAGCCGCTGTTGAGCTACTCCAAGGGGTACATATGCTGATTCGTCCGGATTGTTTCCAAGTCCGCCTCCCCGTTCTGTGACAACTCCTACCACCTCGAAACGGTTCCCACCGATCTCGATATTCTGCCCGACAGGGATATCATCGCCGAAAAGGTCCTGTGCGGTTTTGTATCCCAGCACAGCCACCCGCCGTGATCCATGAATTTCAGCAGGTGTCAGGAAACGACCATCTTCCAGGTCATATTTGTAGATTTCATTGTAGCTCTCGTCCACTCCCTCAACCGAAACGAAAACGCTTTCGCGTCCGAAACTGATGTTCTGCTCCGACTGGACCATCGGAGATACGATAACCGGAACCCTGATCGCGGCTTCAATGGCGCGAACTTCCCTCTCTGTGAAAAGCTGCGGGGAATAATAGCCCTGACGGGCGGCGGCGGTCCGTCGTTCGTTGTCCGACATATCCGGGAAGATCCAGACAAGATTGGTGCCGAGTTCATCCACCTGCTCGGTCGCGGCGGCGCGAAGACCTTCGGCGAGAGCGGTGATTGTGATCACGGCGCCGATGCCGATAATGATTCCGAGAAGGGTCAGCAGGCTTCGGGCCTTATTAATGAAAAGACCTCTAAGCGCAAGTTTGAAAGAGTTTGCAAGATTCATAACAGGTGCGCGTGTATCTTACCACAGGAATTGAGACAGTCGCAGGGTGCGGAAGGTTGCGTTTGTTCATATACGGGAATCGCTTTTTTCCGGATAATCTCAGGATTGCGCAGCCGGAAAGCATTGACCGATTTCCAAAACTGGAGTAGATTAGACTTAGCATTATTTACTACTAATCTCTCAAGGGGAAAG
>CBDUUJ010000155.1:0-6735 GCA_965370205.1 uncultured bacterium | reverse complement strand
ACCCTATCGCTTTGTTGCTGTGTCGCTCCATATCAGAACAGCACGGCAGTGCGTTATAGGGCGCTTTAATAGCAAAAAAGACGCACCGTGCGGAGCTGTTGAAAAAAGCGCAATTTAACAAATTGAGTAAAGAAACAACAAAAATGGGTGGCACCTTCAAACATCATCCTGATGTTTGTGGGTGCCACCCGGAAACGGTTTATCCAGCAATAAATGCACTTCTTCAACAGCCCCGTGCTGTTCTACGGGTTATTGCATTTTCTGTAGCGGGCAATCCATTCTTTTCACGAATTGTGAGACAGCCTCTTCTATGTGGGGGAACGGGAATTTTCATAAAGTTGATTGAGAAGGGCACGAGCGTCGGGCTGATCGGGATCGATCATGAGCACCTGTTCGAAAGCCTGTATGGCAAGCTCCTCCTGTTTTAATTCGATGAATAAAAGTCCCAGTTTTAAATAGACACGGGGATTGCCCGGATCAATTTCCACCGCTGTATAAAGGATATCCCTCGCTTCGGTGTAAAGACCATCCAGAAATCTGAGATCAGCAAGGATGAAAATCGCGTCGATATTGCCGTTGTCGACCTTTATAGCCTCGGAGAGGAACCATTCCGCCTTGTTTTTATCGAGATTCAGGGCGACCTCGGCGGTGTTCGTGAGATTAACCGACAGGCGGGAGATAATGAAATCCTCCTCCTCTATCCTGTGTTCCCGGAAGGTGTATATGTTTCGGAATTCCTCCAGCGCACGTTCCCACGCGATCTGGGCGATCACAAGGTCGGCGAGGTCATATTCTCCCCATCTTGCCTGGTAAACCGGCCCGATTGGAAAAACCTGGAAATCAAACTGCTCGAAATTGTAATCAAGCCCGTAGAATGAGAAATAAACTTCCTGGCCTCGCTTGAGGTTCGCGGTGATTAATGCGCTCAGGGCATCCTCACGCGTTAAATAGACTGTGTTCTCCAGGTCGATCCCTTCGAAAATTTCAGGATGGTCATCCATTAATTCATCGTAATACCAGCTTGCCCAGTAGTTACCCCTGGGATCGAAAGTGAATTCCGCGAGAACGGGAATTACATCGGGCCTTATTTTTTCCACTTTCTGGAGATACCATAGCGTGAAAATATCATCCCAGTTGACAAGTAAAATCGAGTCGGGCGGCAATGCGTTCAGCAGAGTGCAGCCATAGTCATAGGCGTAGTAATCATTGGATCGATCCACTTCAGGTCGATTCTGATTGAACTGATTTACCGGGATCAGCACAAGGATAAGAATTACGAGAAAGAGAAGAACCGGACGTTTCTGCTCACCGAACGCCCTGAAGAAGGTCTGCAGCCATTCCCGCAATCCGGTGGCCATGAATACCGCGAACACAAGAAACACCGGCAGGTAGTACACGCCGACAATTGTCAGCTCCTGACGGCTGGGTCGTGACACGAAAAGAATTACCACGATATTCAGAAGCATGAACAGGACAAAAACCCCCGCCATCCGCCATCCGGTTGACAGTCCCTTGTAAATACCCCAAAGCCCGAACGCCCAGATAATCGGGATGGGATAGACCGCGTCTTTCAACTTGATAACCGGACTGAATTGAACGGTCCAGAGATAAAGAACGTGCATGAAATGTTCCCATTGATTGCCCCGTGCGGTCTGTGCTCCGGCGGGTTTTATCACATTGGTTACGAATGCCGAGAGGTTGTCGGGATCGCCCCAGTTGATGGGAGGATCCGCAGCGGCGCGGATCGGCAGATAGAGGTAAACGAGTAATCCAAGGATATACAATCCGGCCAGGCTGAGCCAGAACCGCGCGTTTTTATTTATTCCCTTGCCGAAAAGCCAGATCATGTAAAGTCCGGTCGGCAGGAGCAGAAATGAAAGCTGATGGTTGGTTAATGCCAGGCCCATTGTGAAACTTGAGAGATAGAGCCAGACATCGGCGCGTTTTTCCAGCCAGCGGCATAGAAAATACAGGGTCAGTGCGGTCAGGAATGTGTTAAGCGAGTAGACCTCCGCCACGACCGCCTGCGACCAGAAGATCGGGCTGAAAGCGTATGCAAGACTTATAGAGAAACTGAGATAGGGCGTGCGGGTGAAGTGATAGATGATCATGTACAGGACAAGGATTGTCGCCCACGCGAAAAAGGCGCTCATTATATTGAGCTTGAACGCGATTTCTCCTGCTATCGGCAGGTGCGCGAAAATCCATCCGATAAGGCAGTAGAGTGGATATCCCGGTGAATGTGGAATGCCCAGAAAATATGCCGCCGCTGAAAGCTCGCCGGAATCGCCGACATACACGGTCGGGCAGATTGTCAGGCCATAGGCGACCGCGGCGAGGATCATCGTGAGTGGCAGAAAAACATACTGCTCGCGCTTGCCTTCGCTTATCAGTGGAGCCGATGGCCTGGGTTTAGAACGTTTTTTACGTTTTCGTGTCACGGATATCTCTGCGAGTTACCTGACCTCCAACCTTGTCAACCTTGTCCGTGAAAACCCAAGTTTAACCGCAAGCGGGGATTTCGTCCAGTTTATTTGTATATTTTAACTTATTTTATCCTGTCCGCAGCTTTTTCGGTTCTTTCGACAACTGATTCGATCCAGCCCGAATCGAAATCATTATGAGTGACCATCCGGATCATATCCCTGCCCATGTATGTTACCATCAACCCTTCTGATTGTGATGCTTCCACGTAATCAAGTGCTGTTCCGGAGAATCTGTCGGGCAGCGTGAAAATGCATATGTTGGTGTCGACCGTGTCAGGATCGATCTCCAGCGCGCCGGATTTGCAGATCATCTCCGCGATTTTCCTCGCGTTTGCATGATCCTCCTCAAGCCGTCCGATCATTTCCCTGAGGCTGATAATTCCACATGCGGCGAGCACTCCTGCCTGACGAAGCCCTCCGCCGAAACGTTTTCTGATCCGCCTGGATTTCCCGATGAATTCCCTCGTCCCGCACAGCATGCTTCCAGCCGGACTGGATAAACCCTTCGAGAGACAGAACATCATGGAGTCGACATGCGATGTATATTCCGGCACAGTCACACCGGACGCAATCGACGCGTTCCAGATTCTCGCTCCGTCGAGATGAACGGGAACATTCCTTTCATGCGCCTGGTTCGTAAGTTGTTTCAGAATTTCCAAAGGCATCACACGTCCGCCGCGACGGTTATGAGTATTCTCAAGGCATAACAGGCCGGTTGCGGGAGTGTGGTCGGACTCCTCCTTGAAAGCATTCTCGATTTCTTCCGGATTCGGCCAGCCCCTTTCATCTGATACCTGGCAGATCTGGCACAGTGAGTTCCAGGCAATTCCCGCAAGCTCGTAAATCACCATATGCGACCAGTTTCCCGTTATCACTTCCTGACCGGGATGTGTATGAACGGCGACCGCGACCTGGTTGGCCATTGTCCCGGTCGGGCACCAGAGTGCGGCTTCCGTCCCGACCATTTCAGCGGTGAGTTTTTCAATCTCGATAACGGTTGGATCATCGCCGAACACATCATCGCCCACCTCGCAGGTCGACATAGCGTCACGCATCGCGGGAGTGGGTCTGGTAACGGTGTCGCTTCTGAGATCGATTATTTCAGGCACAGTCATGACTTGGTCATCCTCGTTAAATAAATTTTCCCATCATCCAGTTGATTTCCAATACACAATTGATTTCCAATACACAATTGATTTCCAGTAAACAATTGATTTCCAATTATAACGCGAAAATTCCGGTGGCGCCTCCAAACGGAGCGTCAGCGGAGTTTGGAGGTGTTGATGAAAAATGCAGACCGCGCACCTCCAGGCTCGAAGACTCGCTTGGAGGCGCCACCGGACTCTCCACTTGGAGGCGCCACCGAGCCTTACAATTAAAAAAAACCCGCTTTTATTGCGGGTTAATACGATTAGGGGAAAGCGGGGTGGTTAATAAATAACCAGCGCGAATTCGTCGCAGATAAGGAGCCAATTTGTGTCCGGGATAGGGCCATCTAATGTAGATCCCCAATGTTTGCCGCCATAGCAAATTCCTGCAAATGGGTGGCCTTCTTCAATTACTTTGGGAATATTATATCGGGATAGCTCAAAATCAGGTGGACTAAGTGCTGGTCCAGTCCAGCCATTTGATGGATCTGTGGTTTCATTTATTTGATGGTTATAACGGTGATCCAGACCTTCAATGTAATAATCGTGATAATCACTCATTTCTACTCCGCTTGAATGATTATCTTTATCCACCAGATCGATTCTGTAGTCATATTGAGTGCCGTAAGGAATGGTGAAGTCCAGGGGATTCCAATCTTCATCATTCATGCCGTCAATCTCAGGTGTGCTGCAAATCGAGTAACCATAGGGATTTTCCCCAATGACAAGCGGGAAATCCACAACTCGTTTGTGGGTATATTCGAAGAAACAAGTTGTGGTTCCATCTATATTGGGCAGTTCGGGTGTAACACAATAGGTTACAGACCTGTGTGCAAACCAGTAAGAACCAAGGTGATTCGTTGAAGTCAGTAGTAAAGCCCCGGAATTTCCAACGCCGAGTGACAAAGTATCTCCTATGACAAAATGGTTGTAGTCTAAATCATCATAAAAACGTATTCTCCATCTGTCTCCTTCTTCCTCGAAATGACCCTCAAATCCTGCGAAGTCTATAAACACATTCCCGGACGGCTCCGAGTCACTCAATGGATTCCCTGCCAGACCACGGGCCACGACATTCAGCATCCATTGTCCATTTTCCTCAGCACTGGGTACGGTAATGTTATAGGACCAGGATGATTCTGTAACTACTCCATTGTCGGCAATCCCGAAATTCATTGCTCCCTGCGTTTCGTAGGGATCGGTTGACCAATTGACCACATATTCCTCAGCCCCGGGAGTGTCATCCCAGTCCAGGATGAATCCATTCAGTTTGCCATTTGTATCACGGGTGACATCGGCGGTCAGTCCGGTGGGAGCGGGAGGTATCGGAAATCCTTCAATTATCGGCACCGTGTACAAATAATATGCGGTAAGTGGTTTGGCTGGAGCGGGGAGTCCAAAACCCTGATCGTAGGTGCCTTCAGCACATATGGCGTGGATGAGGATCTCCTGGTTATTAACGGACTCCGGCATTACACCGGAAATATTCACCTCGAAATATGCCGTGTCGCCTATTAGTGCCGTGAGGTCGGCTTCAGTTAATACCACTTGGGAGAGGAACAGAGTCTGACTCTCCAGGACCACCGAATTTAATTCATCCGCCACACCGTTTGATGGGTTGAAACTCCAGCCGTAGTCGCTCACAGCCACGTTCAGATGAATGTTGCCCCCGCCTGTTTCCGTGCCGGTATCGTACCAGGCTGTCGATCCGATATCCTGCACGGATATCTGATACGGTTCCGGCTGGTTCGCCTCGGGCGGGAAATTATCAAGGTCGGTTGGATCGCCCTGTGGTTCTTCCCAGCATGCGTCGACAGCATAGTTAAAGACAATCAAAGGTGTACCGAAGAGCACTGGAAACTGAATGAGATACTGCCGCGAATTGGTTGTGCCGTATAAAAAATGGTTGCGCTCTCCGGGTCCGACATTGAACTCTTCGGCAGCATCGAGATTATTTGAGTAATACTTGAATGGGTTCAGGGTATTTGTGAATGTCTCCCATTGCGTACCAAGCACTCCTTCGGTGTAGCCAAGTATGCCCGGTTCTGTAAATTCCTGCATATTCCACCATCGGGTGTATCCATCCGCGTTCAGAAGTCTGGGGTGGAGAATGTAATCTGCATAGGAAAGGGACGGATCGTAACTGCTTGTAAAAATCCCGTTTGTGATGAAGATTCCCTTGACGTCGAATCCCGTGTATTCCGGATCGTCGAACGGATGCGTCAGGCTCACCTCGATATCGAAAATCCCTGTAACAAGGTCCATGTTATTGATTGTGATGCCGAGTCCATTCGGAAACGGCGGTTGAAGATACATGACCACGTTCACATGAAACATGCCATCCCGAACCGGAACAATCTCAACTTCCTTCGTGCCCGTATCGATCGCCACCTGCCACATTCCCCAGAGCATATGGGAAGCCGATGAAGAGTCGCCGATCTGTTTTGTGGTGGATGGGGAAATGGGAATATCCGCACTTCCGCCCGAACAGGCCAGCCCTGCAGTTAAAATGAATGTAATCAGACCTAATATTAATATTCGTCTCACTGTTCTTTCCCCATGATTATTTGGGCACATTACTAACTACCGGAAGCGATTCGGGCAGCTAACATATAGAGATGCCGTTGTGTGCCTGCTTGCTAACCTATTCTCGAAGCTGCATATATTGTATGTTAGCATGATAAGCGGGTCAAGGCTTAAAGTAACATAATTTGATTGAATATCCCCTCCCGTTTTTTTCACTGTTGCTAATCGAACCTTATCCGATTACGATTGGTCACAATCAGTCGTGTGTTTAAATCCTGATAACAGGTGGTGAGACCATGACAGCAGAGATCGTTTACCCCTGGGAAAAAATGCCCCCGATCAGAATCTACAACTCGATGACCCGTCGCGAGGATGAGTTCCCGTGTGTCAGCGAGCATCCGGAGGTTTCGATCTACGTCTGTGGCCCGACCACCTACAGTTTCGTGCACATCGGAAACATGCGCGGTCCTGTATTTTTCGATGTTGTCAGGAAGGTTTTTCGCGCTCACGGTTATCGGGTGAAATTTGTCACGAATTTCACCGACATCGATGACAAGATGATCGCTGAGGCCAAA
>CBDUUJ010000154.1:0-6742 GCA_965370205.1 uncultured bacterium | reverse complement strand
AGTTTTTTCAACAGTCCCAGGCTACTGCAAACTGGCAGAGTCTGCGCTACGAGAACAAATACTTATTTTGTGGAATTGGTATTAGTGGATTGATTATTAATAACTTGCAGAAAAAAAAACGTCCCCGTCATCATCATCCCGGACTCTCTACATAGTAAACCGCACCCCTGCCCACTCGCGCGACCTCCCGGAAAAGCGACGAGAATTCCGGCGACCTCAACAGCCTATTGATCCGAAGGAACTCATCCGTCTTTTTATCGGTAAGCCGTTCCTCATGCACGATCAGGTAATTCGCGCCATAGTGCTCACGCAGAAGCACAGCCAGCTCTTCAGGGGATGTGCAACTGTCTGAAATAATCCGATGTCTCGCCCAGCCGACATCGCCGCCACCCAGAAGAATGAAATCGGCGTACAGGCGACCGTCCTCGCATAAAATCCCCACCGCAACACGGTCCTCGGCAATACTCTCATTGGCTGCCATAATCAATTCATACGAACCATGTACGCGTCCAAGTGTCCGCTCAATTTGCGTGGATGTAAGCGGCGGAATGAGCTGCGATGTCCTCGCGCCGGCTATTCCTATCCATCCGATCAGGATAGTCCAGAGAACTATCCGGAAGAACCTGCCCCGCTTATCTCCGGGAGGAAGCGAATATACAACTCCCAAAAGATGCGCCAGCACCAGGACATTCACCGGAATAAGGTAGATATAATACGGGAAATGTATAATCCCGCCGCCGCCGATCATCCAGAACGCCCAGACCAGTACCGTCCAGGTTATCGCCACCCTGATAAACGGGCTTTCCCGCCAGAACCAAATTCCGGCGGGTATGACAATCCATGTCGACCACATGGAGAGAATCACTGGCCATAATTCACCGTGTTGAAAATAACCCACAGCAGTCTCGGTGCCGTGCATCCAGCCGATCCTGACCGCGCTCTCCGGACCATATATTCCGTATATCCCTCCGCCGGGAGGAAAGACTGACTCATAAAACGGGAAAACGGGGTTATTGAACCAGACGGCATTCCTGATATACCAGGGAGCAGCAGCAATACAAACAAGAATTACTGTGAGGATAAAGATCCAGCCCGGAATCGGTTTTATTCCGGTGGATTTCCGTCCGATCGCGAAAAGCGATATCGCGAGTGTCAGCGATGCAAGCAGGCCTGTATAGCTGACTCCCGCAGCCGCGCCAAGAAAAATCCCCGCCAGAAGCACCCGTCCGGGCGACCCGTCCCTCATTCCTTCAGTCAGTACAAGAACAGCCGCCAGGATAAAGAAAAGAACCCATATATTGGGAGATGCATCCCCGCCGGGAATCTGGAGAGCGCCCATCGACGCCATAATCAGAGCGGCAAGCCAGCCTGTCTTGATCGAGAATACCGTCCGTCCAAGCCTTATCAGGGCGAGAATGCAGAAAAAATATGCAAGGAAATTAACATAGTGCGCTGCTGTCAGAGGGGAGTACGCGACCGCCCACACGTACAGCATCTCCGCTCCCTGCGGGAAACCTGAGAACGCGATATCCGGATGGTACGTGATATATCCGGAATCCAGGATCGCAAAAACGGCTGGGAGATGCGTGCGGCATTCATCCAGTCCGACCGCAGGATATAACGGACTCAGTACTATTCGGAGCAGCACCCCGACCGCGAGAAGCAGGCTGAGAATCAGGATCGTCCGATTTTTGAAACTCGCCGGGTTCAACGGCCATCCCGGACGAGCCTGCAACCATCCGGCGATACCCAGCAGGATCAACGGCAGCGCAAGAGACAACCGGGCATACACGCCCAGCCATCCAAATATGCCCCACATAAGCGTAAGCAGGGAAATCGCGAGAGTTCCGAACGCGAAACTCTCCACAAGAAATGCGCGTTCTCCTCCAACAAACAGACGGACAAGAAACGAGCCTATACCAAGGGCGACAAAACCGATCGCTCCCGCAACCAGCAGAGGTGTAAATAAATTGACCAGAACTTCTCCGACCTGGCCCATGCGTTCACCTTAGAAATAAATTTCCTGCCCATTCGGGACTGTTAAAAAAAATATCCATCCGGTACCCCACCCTTTAGGGTGGGAAAGTTAAGACACGATATGCTCTCCACCCATCCTGAAGGATGGGGTACCGGGTATTTTCTTGCTTTTTTAATCGCATCCACCGTTACGTTTCACTTTTATGTGAGTAAATCGAAAGGCTCAATGATCAGATGATTCATCACCGACTGGATCAGGCACAACGCGAAAGGCATGTATCCGCTCGAGCTTGAAATTGCGATTGGCCTTCCGAAGATAGCAGTACGCCGTGACATAAAGATTCCCATACGCCACATACAGCCCCTGGGGATGAATCGTTCGCTTCGTCCGCGACCCGCTTCTGTCCTCATATACAACCTCAAGACATTCACCCTTCTCGACAGCATTTTTAAGGGGCTTGTATTCATCGGACAGTGTTATCAGAAGATTGTATTTCTCCGGTGAGAAATATATCGGATTACCGTACCACCTGTCGAATTCTGCACGCGTCCCGATATTATTACGCTCCAGGCGATCCAGGCACTGCAGAAAAACACCGCGAGTGCCGATAACATCCGGCATGCCACGATGCTTTACCTCGTGAGGAATCTGAAATATCCCGGTAAGTGACGCAAGTCCGTGGCTTTGAAGCTCCGGGAACAACCTGCGCGAAAGCTGAAGCGTGTCATAGATGAGATTCCCCGGCGCGGGGATATCATATTTGTGGCAGTTGAACGAGATGAACCTCTCGTCGAATGGTGCATTGTGAGCCAGAAGAGGATCATTCCCGATGTACTCAAGGAAATTCCGAACCGCCTCGTCCCCGCCGGGAGCGTCTCTGACCATCTCGTCGGTGATACCGTGAATATCTATTGTTTCCGGGGGAATATCCCTGCCGGGATTTACAAGGGTCTGGAAAGTGTCGCAGATCTCACCGTCCCTGAAACGGCACGCGGCAATCTCAACCACCTGATCGTATCCAGGATAAAGGCCTGTAGTTTCAGTATCGAATGCAATAAAAAATGAAGATCGCATATACGGGTCCCGCGAAAAAGATAACCATTCCCCCCACAAAAAAAATTGGCCCCGCCGGACCCGCCCGGGTACCACATTACATAATCACTACCACCCGGACACGATGAGTATAGCACATATAGCCGCGTATTGCTTTCGGCGAACCACTTCAAGGCTCCGGCATTAATACAATTAGACCCGGGCTACCACAGCCGCAGGATCATATAACCGGGGGTTCCCTCTTCCATATCATTAATTATTCCCAGGTACGCGTATTTCCCTTCAACATAGACGTCATGACCCTCGTTCATTCCATCCTGGAGGTCATACGTATAAACAACATTGGCCAGATCAGGGGAATTTATGTCAATGATATTCAGTTCGTCATACCCCAGCACATAGGCGTAGCAATCCTTAATGTAAATTGATTGCGCATTATCCGTCAGTGTAACCGTGTTGTAAATGGTCTCCGATCCGGGTGTTGTGATGTCGATAATATCCATGAAGTTATAGCCGCAGGTATAAGCGTAATCGCCGTCAATATCTACATCACGCGCACTGCTTGTGGTGACAACCGTGTTAATGACACTCGCGCCGCCTGGCGGATCAATATCGATAACGCTCAGATCGCCAATTGAGGGGACGTACGCATAACCATCATGAACAGCCAGGCCGTTACCCACCGAGGGTAAAGGTATTTCCTTGATTACGTGAGAGAACGCCAGGGGATCGATATCAACGATATAGAAATCATTACCCATGCCGAGTACATATGCGTAACCGTCGCCAATACGAACCGCTTTAGCCCGGTCGTTCGGCGGACCGCTAATATTTACCTCTTTGAACACATACGCCTCTTCTATCGGGTCGATATCGATTATCTTCAAACCGCCCAGATCGGTCGGGACAAAGGCGTATCCGTTATCGATCCGGATATCCCAGGGAGCATTCCCGCTCGTATCCACTCTCATCACACCCATCGGATCCTCCGGCTGGCTGACATCGACGATCACCAGGCCGTTCCCGTAGTCGGCAACGTAGGCATAGCCATCCTCAACCACCGATCCATATACGGCACTGAGTGTATGTGCTCTCCCGTAAATATAAGCGGACAATGGCGTGCTGATATCAACAACTACCAAACCGGTATAATATCCTGCACAGTACGCATATCCCCCTGTCACAACCAGGGAATCCCCGGCTTCCTCACTCAATTGATTTATTATATTTGCGGATTTAGGAAACTCAATGTCAAGGATATAAAAGCGCCCGTGTGTGTCGGTCACATACGCATAATCGCCGTTTGCATATACATTTTCAGGACCCTGTCCATACCCACCTGGAAATGTCACAGTCTGAACGATATTGGCGAGTAACGGAGGATCGACATCCACTACTCTAAGCTTACTATACCATCGGCTACCCACATACGCGTACCCATTCTCCACGAAAACACAGTCGCTCCCATAGGTTTCAACAGTATTGACGACATATGATGAAATAGGCGGAGAAATATCGATGATGTTCAGTTTATGCAAGCTCAATGCTTCATAATAGGATGTAACGTAGGCGAATCCCCCGTCAAGGCACAGGCTTCGCCCGTAATGATCCATATTAACTGTTTTAATCTTGCCGGCTAAATTCGGAGGATCGACATCGTACACTTCGAAATCTTTCGAATAATAGTCTACCGTATAAACATACCCACCCGACGCCTGGATATCCCAAATCGTATCAGTATCGATCACTTTCACAATATAAGCGGATTCCGGCGTTGTAATATCAAGTATGACAAAGTCCTCGTAAAGAGAGACATAAGCATAACCGCCATCCACAGCAATATGTATCGCGCCGTCCACCTCAATCTCATTTATTGGGACAGGCTGTTCCGGATTCGATATATCGAAAATAACCAGCAGATCGAAGTAAAGTCCCACGACATATGCATAGTCGCCGTCCAATGCGATATCAAGGTATTTTGAGTTAATCCAGTTCTGGGTTACATCGACCAGATCGAAATCAATACCTGTGATATCTATAACCAGAGGTTCATCGAGTGTATCGGTCCCGCCCTCATCATCGGTAACACGAAGCTGGACATAATGGGTTCCCAGCATCGAAAAACTGTGAGACGCATGGGGATCGTAATCCGTCAAATCGTATTCACCGTCATTGTCCCAGTCCCATTCCCATTTCACGATCTCCTCATCATCGCAATCGTTGTCATGGGAATCCGATCCCCAGAAATCGATCTCCTCATCGACATTCGCTTCATCGGGATCAGCATGGGCAAGGGCTGTTGGCAGCTCGTTTTCAACCGCAACTTCCAGCGGCTCATCAAGCTCATCAGTAGCACCCTCATCATCGGTCACCCGGAACTGTATGGAATGGGGACCAGGATTATCCCAGACATGATGCACATTACTTCCGGTCTCATCGTACGTTCCATCGTTGTTCCAGTCCCATTCGTATTCGACGATATCCCCGCCATCGGGATCATATGAGCCGTCATCGAAGAAATGAACGGGCAGGCAGATGGTCGCGGGATCCGGGTCGAAGTCAACAATCGCGACGGGGTCATTCCCCTGGAATTCACCGACCTCAAGCAGAGCCAGCCGGTATGAAGTCAAATCCAGCCAGTCAAGCCCCCCGGCATTTTCATTGTCCTCCACGCTGATAAGGCATCGGTATTCACCTGCTTCAGCGAGAAGCTCGTTTTCAACTATCGTGCGGTAATGGGTGTAACCATCACCATCCGCATAAAAAACAGCCGTGAGTGTCCCGTTGAAAAGTTCAGGACATTCCACCACCGGGACATCATGCGTGTCCTTGCCCTGCCAGTCGAAAACAAAAATGTCGAGTTTCACCGTGCCGCCGGCGGATGTCAAACCATCGCCGATCGGTGTCACGATACGATTAATTTTCCATGGCTCCGGACAGTTGGCGTCGGGACCGAAATCGTTCATGGGATCGGTAACCGGCTTGGTTACAGGCGCAGCCCAGGACGCATCGACTGCGTAGCCGAAAACAAATGCTCCGTCCGGCATGTCGATTTCGTAGGTTTCCGTCACAGCATCGCCCGCATATAACGCGTTGCGTGTATTGGCTGGATCATCCGAGATGTGACATCTGTACCCGTTGAGCAGAGCGTCCGGGTATGAAACTGTTCCGAAGTTCCCCTTGATATATCCCTGAAGACCACTCGGACCACAGCCTTCTGTCGTGCCGTTGTAGAGCGCTGTATACCCGCTTGCGTTCACCAGCTCCCCGTCGCCGACCGACCGATCCGACACTGTCAATCCCGCCACCGGAAATGAGTGACTCGCATTGAACATCGCGATGCCGCGAACATCGAATCCGGTAAGATTCGCCAGATCGAACGGGTGTGTAATTTCGATATCCGCAAGTATGGTTCCATCACCCGACGGCGTGATACTGATCAGCTTGAAACAATCCGTGCATGGTCCCTGCTCCAGCCATGAGAGCACATTCCAGTGCCCGGTCGCCTGCCGTACAGGAACGATCTCAAACCTGATCTCCTCAGGATCGGACACATCGATATAAATCAGGTTGTAGAACCAAAGGTAATGGTTAACATCTTTATGTTCACTGGCAGCAGTGATGATGAGATTTATATCAGGATCAACACTTTCAGCCATCTGAGGAACTGAAGGACCAACTGCATGAGAACACCCATAAATAAAAATCAGG